>NZ_PYWN01000303.1 GCF_003049505.1 Metasolibacillus meyeri | reverse complement strand
ATTAGATTGAAGCTCTAAGTGTCGGCGGTTCGATTCCGTCCTGACCCACCATTTATTCCTTAATTTAATGCCGGTGTAGCTCAGTTGGTAGAGCAACTGACTTGTAATCAGTAGGTCGAGGGTTCGACTCCTTTCGCCGGCACCATTCTGGAGGGGTAGCGAAGTGGCTAAACGCGGCGGACTGTAAATCCGCTCCTTAGGGT
>NZ_PYWN01000043.1 GCF_003049505.1 Metasolibacillus meyeri | reverse complement strand
TAGGTGGGCGATAACTGTCCGTAAAAGCCCGATTGGTTCAACTAACAATCAGTGCGGGATGAGGAAAACCCCCACTGATTGAAGTTTCACTTTATCATTTCAATTATAATCACAGTCAACAAAGCACTGCCTAAACCTACGGCTAAAAGCATCAACACGATTGTATCTGTAATCACTTCATATCTTTTAGAGATGAACAGCATTTTTAAATAAACGAAAGCAATGCTAATAGCGAATAGAACAGCTGGTATATATTTGAAGAATCTCTTCGATTTTTTCTGGCTAATTTTATAAAGAAACACAGCAATAATAAGTATGCCAATTGATAGTAAGAAGTAAAGGTTCATATTTTAACGATACCTCCAATTAACCAATTTTACCATATATCATTGTAGTTTTAAAAAGTCGAGGTGAAAAAGATGGATAAGTTGCTAACATGGTTTCCTTTTATTTTATTAATTTTACTGAATTTATTGATTATTAAATCAGCAAAAAGCTCGGCAGAGAAATGGATAAGTTCAGGTTTACTCATGATGCTTTTAGGTGCGCCTGTTTTATTTATTGTATCCTTTTTCATCATTGGGCATCTATTTCATGATGCATTCGCCTCTGGTGTGGCGGCGATTATTTATAGCTCTACTCTATTCGTCAATGGATGCATTTTGCTGATTAAAGGCTTTTTTACAAAAGGGGGTGAAAAATTTCAGTGAGTTTGCCTCCCTCATCCTTTTTCCTCACTTTCACTCATCCAGCATTTTGTCAAATTTGGATAACCGTAAATCGTTTCTGCACTTCTTCTAAAATTACTAGGATAGTATATTTCACGAAAAGACGTATATAAAGGCGTAGACCATGTGTGGTCCAAACCGGTGGATAACGGATGCTCTTTGTCATTTTCTAAAATAAAGGGCGGTACGGGATATTCCCCCATTATTAATACATCTGCTTTTTCAAATAAATGACGAGTAGAAATATCCTCAACGGTTTGTTTATTTACTTCGATTGCTACATTTCGCTCCTCACAAAATTTCTGTAAAGCGTCCACAAATTTCGATTGATTGACAATATAGCTAATCTGCACGTTCTCCATAGTTACATGTTGTGTGCTAGGTAACTGTTCATCAATACATGAATATTTTAACGAGTCCACTTGCTCAATTTGTTGTGCAAACTGCTTTAATATGCCAAGCAGAAAAAGGCGAGCTTCTCGCTTCTGCCACTTTTTAGAGAAAGGGTTTAAATAGGCAGAGATAATGCCACCTAACTCCACATAGCGTTGATATTGCTCTTCATTTTGCTGCATCGACCATTGCAGCTGTCTTTGTAGTGTTGAAGGAATCGTAATAAATTGAATATGCTCGATTAGTGCTTGTGCAAGGTGGTATTGAACATAGGCTGTTAATCGCACTTCTCCTTGTGCATTTTGAATAATTTTATACGCACCTGTTCCGATACGTTCATCTAATGGATGCTGTAGGCTAAAATTCAATTGAGTAAAAAGTGTCAGTAACTCGTCCTCTCCTCCTGAGTAAATCATTTCAAAAGTCGTGTTTGTTCGCTTTTTAATGCTCTTTACTTTGCGGTAAAAATAGCTATATTTCTCTAACTGAAACGTCTTTGTAATCGATTGGATGATTTCCTCTACTGTCACTTTCTCTCCGTTATGCCAATAAATAAATGGACGGATATAGAAAATAAAGCGCTCCCCAATCTGCTCCCAATGGTGAAGTATATCCTCATCATGCTGCGTTACAAGGCGACTATAAACATGGGAAAGTACCCAGCCACTTTCCGTATCCCTATAATGATGTGGATGAAGATTTAAGCTTTTACTATAAACAGGTATTGTCAACATTGTTTTCATTTGATGCTCGTTGAATATCAGATGCTCTGTTAACAGTGTCGCTACTGTTTGCTGAAATCCTTCTGAGAAGTAAGCCATATAAATGTTTGCTAACCTCGTGAAATTTTTTTGCTGGAATTCCTGTTTCAGCCTAAGAAGCAACTGTTGCTCCACATCTTTTTGCCATTGAATCGTTGATAAATGCCCTCTTCCTTTTCCCGCACAGTAGCAAATCCAGCCCGCCTCTTGCCATTTTTTCAGTTTACGTGTTACTTGCTTTGTACTGAGTTGCATTTTGGTACTTAGCTCATAAATAGATAGCTGTTCATGACGCAGTGACCATAGTAATTGTAATGCCTGTTCCAATCGCATCCTCCTTAAAAGTGGACATTTATTTGGCAAATTGTCCATTTTTCTTTTAATCTGTCTGTTTTATTATAACAGTTGAAAGGACGTGTTGCTGTTGAGGTATTTAACAAAGGTCATTTGGATACAGGGGTTACTCGATTTCGCTCTATCCGCTTATTTTATTTTTATTACATGGGGGCTGTATGAACAAACAGAAAATATCGTATACACAGGGTTATTTGTGGGATTGGGCTTTTTGCCAAGCTTATTATGTATGCCCTTTTTCGGCGTTTTTGTTGACCGTTATCATAAAAAATATTTGTTACTCGCTGCATTTGCTACTATATTCATAACAATAGCTGCTGTTATGATTTGTTTTGATGATTTATCGCCTATTTTATTAATTGTATCCAATATGGTACTTCAATTATGTGGATCACTCATTCGTCCAGCGATGCAAGCCTATATATCAGCACTTTTTAACAAGGAACAGCTTATTGTCACCTTTCAAAAATCCGCCTCCTACACAATTATTGGTGGTATTTTAGGCACAGCGATTAGTAGCTTTTTCATTACGCAAGCGGTCGTAAGCATACTAGCTTTTACGATTATAAATGCCATCTTCATTGCACTTTCTTTGCTGTGGCGCTTGCCCAAAGATAAGCTTGTTATATACCGTTCTAGATATTCCATTTTCAAAGAAATGCGCGCAGGCTTTACATACTGCTTATCAAGCTGCTTTTTCCTCCAATTACTAATCATCATGATGATTGGACAATTAATTTATCATACCACTGTTGGATTTTTGGCTGCTTATACGTATGAGGTTTTGAAATCTAATGCAACGCTTTACGGACTACTTGAAATCACCTTGTCCATTAGTGGTGTGTTAGCAGGGCTACTTGGTACAAAATATATAAAAAATTTTAAGCAATTTTCTCCCATAATTATGATGGTAGGATTAATGCTTAGCCTTCTTTTATTAGCATTAGATACAACGATTGCTTTTACCGTGATTGGTTGTGCCGGCATTGGTTTTTGTACAACGTGGATACGCACCACTTTCCAAGCGATTCAACAAATAGCTACAGCACAACAATATCACGGTAGAGCCGCAAGTATACGCATGTTTTTTAATCAAGGATGTATTGTGTGCTTAACGCCTATTTTCGGCGTACTCGCTGAACGATTTTCGGCTCACTCTATATTTTTTCTATTAGCTAGCATTAGTGTTATTGGTCTGTTTCTTTGTAGCACACAGCAAGTGCGTAAACAATTTTAAGGAAAAAATTCCTTCAATGAAAACAACGTGAGATATCCACAGCTTCAATATTAATCAAGGAAGATATAATCTTGAATTATTATAGGTATTTTAAGAACCGTTAGTGAACAAACCCCAAACGAATAATTATCCGCTTGGGGTTTCATGTGGAGTTCTAATGATTATTTTCCATTGCATCATACTAAAATCGAGGTCTTGTATCTGCTGTTGCTGCTATACTTTCACAACAGAAAAACGTTTCGATAGACAAAAGCAGGATCAATCGTATCTTTTACTTTTTAAAAATAGCTACAATAAATCCATCTAAGCCAAACATTGTGCTTGGTTGTTCAATTGGACGCATTGCGCGAATTTCAATTTCTTGAAAAGCATTAAAAATCGCTTGTAGCTTTTCTTTCGTATAGCCTAGCCCACCTTGCAAGCTTCTTTGACGATAAACTTCCCAGTCCGATATTGTGGAACCACCATATGCACCATTTTCAGCAAAGCAATTAACCGCAAAATAGCCTCCTTTTTTCAATGCCTTCTGTACTATTTCAACATATTGTAAACGGCGATGTGGGGCAATATGATGTAAGCAACCTGCATCATAAATAAAATCGTAGTGATTTTCCTTTAGTGGTAGCTCAAATAGATTGGCTTGCTCAAATTGAATATGAACTTGTGCCTCCATAGCTCGTTCCTTTGCCCATTGTAAAGCAACACTAGATAAATCCACCGCATGTACATGAAACCCTTGCTTTGCTAAGTAAAGAGCATTTCTACCAGCACCGCAGCCTAGCTCTAAAACCGTCCCTTTTTGTAACAAACCTCGTTCAAAATATTGCACTAAATTTTCATCTGGTGCATTTACGAAAAACGGTACTTTCTTTCCTCGCTCCTTATAAAACTCATTCCAAAACGCTGTCGGCTCACGTAGCATGTCATCTAGCATAATCATCAAATCTTCCGTTGTTGTCATTAATTTTGTCATTGACAGTCCACCCCTTTCCGTAATTTAAGTATAGATGAACCTACTTTATGTCATGTTACAGCATGAATCAATTACGCCTCGGCGTAATTGCGTCCAGATTTTTTGAGCGCGCTCAAAAACTCCCCTTCAAAATCTGTGACATCCGCCGGAGGCTTTAACTTCTTTCAGTCGGTGTTTGAACACCCGCTGAAGCAGGTCTAATGCTGGCATTCATCTCGCCACCTATAGAGGGTGGGAGACTTCTGCTGAAAGAAGTTAAAATGAATTTAAATACGCAAAAAACGATTGTGATAAAGTATCATAATTAGCCTATTTTGGGCTGTTAGCATCGTTTTATTCATCGAAAAAATACTTAATTGATTCACTCTATTCAACCTTGAAAAAGAGTCTAGAAGTGATTGTCATCATCCTGACGATATACAGTATTATTCCAACGTTCATTTAATGTTACAAATATTACAAATTTATGACACGAATTCTGCATAAAAAATAGATAGCGCATATAAACTGTATGCTCTACCTACATTTATTCCCTTACATTTCTTTTAGCAACTCCGTGTACTCTCCGTAATACTTCTCCCAATCCTTCATTGGAAATTCTTGCTCACTCGCGCCTTGCAAAACGCCTTCAAATAGCTGTAAGCATATATGCCAGCCTGCTAAATCCTTTGGGGTATGTGCGGTTAGCTCTTGGATTGTTTCGGTTAACGTTAACACAGTGCTTGCCTCTGACAATTGTAAATCAAATCGCACATGGTCCTTGTCCCATTCAAAGGCAAATAATTTTGGCTCTTCATAATCCGTAATTCTCATGTCGATGAAAGCATCTGTGCCGTCTAGCATGTGAAAATGCATTTTACCATTTTTACGGGCATCCACAATTTCTAAATTACCCATCCATTGTTGTAAATGATGATTTTCTGTTAATACCGACCATACTTGTTGTATGCTGTATGGGAACGAGCGTGTAAATTGGGCAATGATTTGCTGCTGGTGTCGTGAAATTGTTGCAAGCATTGTTTACCACTTCCTTTATAGGATATGAAAAAAGCACTTCCCATTACAGGAAGTGCTTTGGATTAACGATTTACATTTAATTCTAAGAATTAAAGTTTAGTTACGTTAGCAGCTTGTGGTCCGCGGTTGCCATCTACAACTTCGAATTCCACTTTTTGACCTTCGTCAAGAGTTTTGAAACCTTCGCCTTGGATTGCAGAGAAGTGTACGAATACGTCGTTTTCGCCTTCTACTTCGATGAATCCGAAGCCTTTTTCTGAGTTAAACCATTTTACTGTACCTTGTTTCATTTGAGAAAACCTCCAAAAAATAAAGTGAACAATATGGAATTGTTTACCGAAATAAAAAATTCACATATTACAAAGAGTACCGTCAGTTACACCGATCACTCTTTGTAATATGTGAATCCATTGTATCCGGTCAAGCAATCTTTATTGTTAATTTAATTATACCATCATTTTACACTATGTCAATTTATTTTCTTGAATTTTTTTAAAATTTTCCTTTATTTCTGTCAATTGCAGCAATTGCTTATTTTTTCGATTTAACCTTAATTAAACCATGATAAATTTGTGCGTCTTCATCACATGCGTCACAATATTCGCACTCATTTTCCGTCCAAAAAGCAACATATATTTCATGCTTTACGGCCACATTTTCATACTGTGCTCGGTATTGCATGAGCATTTCTTGAAAAGCTTGTTCTAATGCCTCTTCTGTTTCGTAAAAGTATGTCTCCTGAATCGTTTCTTCCCAGCCTTCAAATTGCCACCATGGCTCATAATCGGCCTTCATATAAATAATTTTATACAGCTTAGACACCCTTTCATACACTTACATAACTGTTATTTTAATCGTATTGTTTAAGGATGTCTAATGAAAAGATTACTTAACCTTTTGTTCATTTATTTTTCTTTTATGATCTTTAACATTTGTCGGATGGCTCCAAGGTGATAGGCTGAATGAGCTAAAGAAGGTATCACAACATTGATAAGGACTTCATTTTCCTCAATAGCATCAAGCGATTGTAAAAGTACTTGATACTCATTGTGTAAATCTTTTTGAATTTGAGCCCATTGCCTCTCATCTACCGCATGAATCTCCCAGCTTTTCTCCCATTCCATTTTCGGCTGCTTTCCAGTATTTAATATGCCATTCGTTCCCCACATATGATAACGGATATGATCCATATGCGCAGCTAATGTTGTGCCATGGATGGCCAGTGAAGCTTCATCGCAATTACTTTCCTCCAACACGCCAAAGATACCTGAATTTGGCTCAGGGTTGGTGAACCAGCTTCCTTTCACAGGCATTGGTGGACCTTCAAATGTTTCCTTTATCATTACTTTAACTGAATTTCTTAATGTTTCGTCCATATTTACTTCCTCCAGCCACACTTTTATAACCTTCTATAATACTTTAGATGGTTATATTATAAAATTTTTGATTCTAACTGTCAAACTCTCTTATAATAGTTATGATAAGGGGGCATTGCAGATGTCTAAAATAAATACCGATGCAGTCACTTTTATTGGTGAACGATTATGTTTAAATTTTGCGAACACCGCTAGCTGGCATAATAGAGAGCAGCCAATTGAAAGGCTAATAAATTATGAAACACTTGTCTATTGGAGTAAGCAGATGGAAATTATCACGCTTTCTCAAGAAAAGCATTTGCTTGAGCAGGCAGAAATTTCTCCACATCAAGCTGAAAAAGCGCTTGCAAATGCGATAGAATTGCGAGAAGCTATTTTCCGTTTATTCAAAGCAGTAGCTACTGGTCAGCAGGGCAATTCTTTAGATTTAGCTATTTTAAACAAATATGTAAATCAAGCGTACAGCTTAGTCGAAATTACTCCAAAGAATCGTGGATATGCTTTCACATTTTACAAGGGGCAACAGGAAATGAATTGTATGCTGTGGCCAATTGTACAGTCAGCAGTCAACCTTTTACTTTCAGAAGATATCAACAGAGTGAAGCTATGTGAAGGAGAGCCTTGTGGAGTATTGTTTTGCGATGTAAGTAGAAATAAAAGTCGCCGTTGGTGTTCAATGGAGGATTGTGGTAACAGGGCAAAAGCGCAACGTCATTACAAAAAGAAAATAAGTCAAAAACAATTGCCAAAAGCGTAGCAAGAAAATGGTTCTAGCCATCACTTAACTGACTAGAACCATTTTTTAATTCGTTAAATAAGCAATAATCTGTTCATTTGTTATATACAAATCACTTGGTAGACGATTTGGTTGCTCGGTTTTTAAGCCAAAATAATAGGTGCTTTTCGCATCTTCATATGGCACAGGCTCCATTGCCACTTGTTCAGGTAACAATTGTTCATAAAAGGCACTTTCCGTCAGCATATCCGTTGCGCCTAAATGAATGATGCCTGATAGCCCCTTCTCCAAAATAAAGCGCAATTGTTTAGCGAGCTGTACGTCTAGTAGAAAATTCCATTGTAAATTGCTATAAGGCTTGATTGGCTTGTTCATCGCAATGTCTTCCTTCAGCTTGCGCAAACGCAGACAATCCTTGCCCCATATACCTGGTATACGCACGATACAGCAACGCTCCTGTAAGCTTTCCATCAGCATGTTTTCACATGCAATTTTGAATTTGCCATAATCCGATTTCGAAATCGGTGTATCACTTTCAGTATGATGCCTCGTCAAATCACCATCAAAGACATTTGTTGTGGATATAAAATACAGTGTCGTTTGCAATGAATTGGCTAACTCTTTATGTAACGCAAGCTGTTTCGCATAATCCCCTTGTAAACTGGATATAACGATGTCAAGCTGAACCGCTTCTATAATTTTTGACACCGCACCTTGCTGAAAGTTCAAATAAAATTGCTTTTCTTTAGGCAAATTTACCGCTGACGAAAAATACGTACCATAGACATCAAAATGGTGACGACATTCCTCCACTAAAGCTTTCCCTACTAACCCGCTTGCGCCTAAAATTAATAGTTTTTTCATTTCATCTCCCCTATTAAATCCTTAAACTGTGCGACATGCTCCACAATATGGTGAGGGGCTTGCATAAATGCAGCCGTTTGATAATCAGGTAGCCAATGTACCCCAACCGTCTGTACGTTTGCCTGTAAACCAGCAACAATATCCGCCTCGCTATCACCTACAAAAATCGCTTCTGTATAGTCAACTTCTAATAAAGCTAATGCCTTAAATAAGCCTTCTGGCGCGGGCTTTGGCTCCACTACATCATCCCCTGTAATGATGACATCAAATAAGCCATCCATCTGTAGTGCCTGCAAGGAAATATCCAAGCTCCTTCTTGCCTTCCCTGTGAAAATAGCAAGCTTCATACCCGAATCTTTCAAATCATATAGTAGCTCTGTAATTTCATCATTTGGCTTGACAAATTGCGTATGACTTTCCGCATATTTTTCATAATAAAGCTCAATGGCCTCTGCTTTATTTGGATTTTGCAAATTTTCTCGAATAATCCCTGTTTCAGAAGGACCGAACATTTTCACAATATCCTCAGATGTTAAATCTTTATCATCAAATTGCTTAAAAACACTTTGAAACGCATAAAAACATATTGGCAATGTGTTTGCTAACGTTCCATCAAAATCGAATATAATCGCTTTCATTTGAATTCCCCCCTATTTAGTCAAAATACACTTCTTTATGTGGATTGAAGCCGTATTCAAACATCAACTTTATTTGCTCTAGGGTATTTCTTCTATTTGATAAGCGTAAATCCTCTATTTGCTGTAAATTAAAAAAGGCCACATCCTCTGTTTCCAAGCCTGTGCTTGTTTCTCCACTTACAATTGCACATTGAATAAATATTTTATAAATATAGGAGAACTCTGGTGCAAAATTATGTTTATACTTATCCATAATCGCTAGCACTCTCATTGGCTGTACGGTCAAACCGGCCTCTTCCTTTACCTCTTTTACAGCGACTTCACTTGGAGATAAGCCGATATCTGCCCATCCTCCAGGTAACGCCCAACAATTATCGCTCTTTTCTTTTACTAACAATAGTTGTTGCTGGTCATTAAATACGACACAGCGGATATCTGTTTTCGGCGTCGCATAGCCCTCCTCAGCGGAAAAAATCACATTAATTTCTTCGTAATTAAGCGTGGTTAACTGCGCGATTAATTTTTTCGCCATTGCTTCTAATTCTATGTATCGTTCTTCATCATACGGGTCTTTTGTATAGGCTAATCCAGTTTGTGTAATGCCCCTTATTTGATTCAATATTTTGATTATTTCTTTCATCCTATCACTCCTCGCTTGTTAAGACGCATCC
This sequence comes from Metasolibacillus meyeri, assembly GCF_003049505.1. Lineage (GTDB taxonomy): Bacteria > Bacillota > Bacilli > Bacillales_A > Planococcaceae > Metasolibacillus > Metasolibacillus meyeri. The sequence goes on along the minus strand of NZ_PYWN01000043.1, from coordinate 29,770 downwards.
TATCTTTTTGAAGTTGCAATTTGTTATAATATGTTTATTCACAAGGTGGAGGGAAATCGTATGAAAACAATCGGGCTTATTGGTGGCATGAGCTGGGAATCCTCAGCAGAATATTACCGCATTATTAACCAAGAAATAAAAAAGAGATTAGGTGGCTTACATTCAGCAAAATGTGTATTGTATAGCGTCGATTTTCAAGAAATTGAGCATTATCAAGCAGAAGGAGCATGGGAAAAAGCAGGTGATGTTTTAGCGAATGCCGCGCTCTCCCTACAGAAAGCTGGCGCAGACTTTATTGTGATTTGTACAAATACAATGCATAAAGTAGTGGAGCAAATCGAAGAACAAATAAGCATCCCAATTTTACATATTGCAGATGCAACTGCAACACAAATCAAAAAAATAAATATAAGCACAATTGGCTTATTAGGCACGAAATATACGATGGAGCATGATTTTTACAAGGCTCGCATCGAAGCAAGTGGCATCAATGTATTAATACCCTCACAAGCAGAACGAGCACGTATCAATCAAATTATTTTTGAGGAGCTATGCTTAGGCATTATTCAGCCCACATCACGCACGTTTTACCAAGAGGTCATCCACAATTTAGTGGCGGCAGGAGCAGAAGGTGTCATACTAGGCTGTACCGAAATTGGCTTATTGGTCAAAAAGGATGATGCGAGCATTCCTTTATTTGATACGACTGTTATTCATGCATTGGAAGCGGTAAATAAATCGTTGTCTGAAAAGTGACACGCTCGTCCACTTTCAGACAACGATTCGCAAACAGGGGGTTCACAGCCCCCTGAGATTGCTTAGCCATGTATCCCATTGGAATTCATTAAGACAATTCTCCAACCATCAGGGTCTTCAAAGGTGATTCCTAACTCATCCCAATACGGATTTTCTGGTAAAACAGACTTATATCCCATGGCATTCAACCGATTTGTCATTTCTTTTATTATTTCAAGATTAGGAAGATAAAATACTAGTAGATTATCTTTAGTCGGCGCAGGACATGGACTACCATTTATATGTTGAGTAAACTCCAAATGATAATCAAATCCAGGTAGCCCAATCATCACACCATCATATCCTGCATGGCCTTCAAAAGAACCGATTTTTCTTAAACCTAGCCCTTCACAATAGAAACGTACTACTTCGTCAAGTTGGTTCGTAGGACGTGCTATTCTTATTTGCGCTATTTGCATCATATAGTCCCCTTTAGCAAAGCTTATTTTGCTGCAATGTCATACGACCATTTTAACAAAATCTAGTTAGCTAAAAAATTAGACCTTTGATTGATGTATACTCACTTGTCTTCCTTGATTAATTGAATTTTCTTCGTCGCAATCGCATCAACATAGTGCCCATTATGGTCAATGCTAATCATCGTTGGTTCATATTTCTGAATGGCAGCAATCAGTTGATCGATGACGAATAGATCAAGATGGTTCGTCACTTCATCCCATGCAAATACCGCATTTTGCCTAAGCAATGCCTTTGCTAAAAATGCTTTTTTTGCCTGTCCCGCGCTCCATGTGGCACTAGTTCTATCTGTAAATTTTGAGCGCTCAATGCCTAATTGACGTAGCATATGCCAATATTCCTCACGCTCCCCTTTCGTTAATTCATCAACGATAGCTAAATAATTTACATTATCCGCACTATTTTGATGAAATATGGACGTATTTTCTGGTAAATGAATACGATAATCACCAGCTGTGTCAAATGACTCTACACCTAAAATAAATTTTAATAACGTTGATTTTCCAGCACCATTTTCTCCTTCAATAAAAAAACGCTCATTCGGATAAACATCTACAGTAATCGGCTTAAATAGTGGCACACCATCTCTTAAAATTGTAAAATCTCTGAAAAATAATAGCTGCTTCTTTGGCTGTGCAACATGCATTTTCAGCTCAGCAGGCTTTTCGATATTATCAATTAAACTCACCTTTTCTTCAATAAGTACCTCCGTGCGCTTTTTAATCGCCTTTGAGCGCTTCATATGCTTTGCTGCTGTTCGCCTTGCTGCTGCATCATTCGAGCTTTGTTCCTTTCGCGTTCCCCAATCGCTGACACGTTTTGCGACTGCATCGAGCCTTTTAATCTCGCCTTTTAGCTGTGTGTTCATCTCCTCTGTCAAACGATCCGCGTTGGCCTTTTCATATTTCCATGTCGCAATATCTCCTTTGATTAAGTCAATCGACGCTTTGTTAATGGCGAGTATATGATCGATGCATTCATTTAAGAAGCTTTCATCGTGGCTAATAACAATAAAGCCTTTCTTGCTTTTTAAATAGTTGCTGACAATTTTTCGGCCATGTAAATCCAAATTATTCGTTGGCTCATCGATTAAAGGGAATGCATGCTCATTTAAAAACAGTGCAATGAGTAGTATTTTTATTTGCTCACCACCGCTTAAAACACCAAACGGTTTATTTAAAATCGACGTTGGCAAATCCATCAACGCCAGCTCACGCTCAATCTCCCAAATTTCCGCCTCCTCAAAGATAGCTAAAACTGTTCGTTGTGTGTCTGGATATGTAGGAAAATAAGTAAACATCAAATGCGTTTGAATCGTCCCCTCGTAGGCAAGTTCATTTAACAAGAGCTTAAAAAAGGTCGTTTTCCCTCGCCCGTTTCTCCCTACAAGTCCTAGCTTCCAATTTTCATGAATATTCAACTGCAAATCTTTGAAAATTGGCTGCATCATCGTATCGTATTGAAATGTTACATTTTTTACAAGTATGTTGTTGGTCATCATCATGTCCACCTTTTCTTTAGATTGGTGTACACGCATAGACAAAAAAATCCTCCTGAAAAAGTTTTCAGAAGGATTAGAATTCCATATGTAATCAATTGCGCCTTGATTTAGGTTTTTAAACTCTGTGCTCTTCGTTTTATTCCAGCTAGAACACCTGCTGAAATACCATCAAGCTATTTTCGCGTTTGAGAAATGGGCATACTAATCCTATTTTAGTTGAAAATGCGTATACATTTTACATGTAAAAATAGAATTATTTGCTCATGCTCCATCCATCATCCCTTCGAAAATATTTTTATTACTATAGCATTAACGAAATAAAATTACAAGGAATGGATTATTGAGGCTGTTCAAAAATTTAGACAAGCTCCTATTTTGAGTTTAATTGAGCGAATATGGTTGCCTTGCGGGCGAATTTCGCTTTTTAATGGGCGTTTTGCGGGCGAACTTTTACTTTTGAACTGGAAATTTCGAAAACACTTCCCTCCTCCTTCTTTTATATTACCATAAAAGAAAAATATGGAACTATAAACGATTTATTGATAAACTAATAATCGAGATAATTTTCAAAATTATCTAAATTGTTAGCAAAGGAGTGCTTCATATGACAAAAAAATTCAACGCTCATTTAAATATACACACTTATAACAGGAGGATTCTTTTATGTTAGACAAATTAGGCTTTGACCATTGGGCAGATTATTATGAAAAAACGGTGTCGGAGGCAGAAGTAAGCAATCGCTATCCGTTTGCAGGTTATGACAAAATGCTGGAAGCTATTTGCGAAAGCATCACATCTAATCAAACAATTTTAGATATTGGTGTTGGCACAGGGACGCTCGCAAAAAGATTATATGATGCAGGCAACGCGATTACAGCCTTCGATTTTTCACCTAAAATGGTCGATGCTGCAAAAGAAAAAATGCCAAATGCGCATATTTTTGAGTGGGATTTAGCAAAAGGCATGCCATCAGCACAGCTTGATACGCAATTCGATGCCATTACATGCACATATGTGTTACATCATTTTACGGATCAGGAAAAAATAACTTTAATCGAAAACATGTTAAAACATCTAACGCCATCGGGCCATTTATATATCGGTGATATTTCCTTTACAACGGAAGAGCACCTTGAAACATGCAAGCTTGCACATATAAATAGCTGGGACCACGACGAATTTTATTTTGTAGAAAATACAATTCGCACGTTGTTAGCTGAACAATACAATGTCCAATATGAGCAAATTTCTCACTGTGGCGGATTGTACATCGTGTCACTAAAATAATTCGTTGAGCGAATTTCACTGTGCGTTGAGCGAATAACAAACTAGCCCTGAAAACTTCTGATTTTCAGGGCTTTTTTCTAATAATATGCACTTTGTCTTCGGTGGTCACTATTGCCAAAAATCAATAAAAGGTGCGATACAAATTGAATTTCCCCACACTTTACGCCTATTATTCCAATACTTCATTGGTCACGTCTAAAATATAATGAATCTGGCTTCCACCACGCCCATACCAATTCTGTCCCTCTGACAGCACGTTTTTATAACTATATTTTGCATAAAATAGCGGTGGTTCATGATACATAAACATGTCAAAAATAAAACTGCTCTGTGCATATCTATTCGCGTCAAGCTGGTGAATCGCTTGTGTAAATGCTTCCGACACCTCTCGTACGCCATAATGCTTATCGATATGAAACGTCTCCTTCATTTGGATTTTGGGCCTATAGTATTGATACCCATCACTTACGAAAGCATTGCGCCTCTCAATTAAATATAAATCAAGATTATTAATCGTATCCTTTGGAAAATGCCAAACAAAAACGATTGAGCGTGGATCATCAGGGTCAAGCTGCCAGCCATATATAGATGTGTTTTGCCCAACACCCATATAAGATATTTGCCACTGTCCTTTCTCCCATTGATAATAAAGGGAAACTTGTCGACCATCTTCAGTTAAAATGGGCACAAAATAATGCTTATCATCAACTTGGATAATTTCTTCAATCGTTTGAACTACAATCTTAGGTGCCAATTCTTTTAGTTGACGGATGATTTCCTCTTCTTGTATAAATGTCTGTGGCTTTGAAATATACAATCTATATGAGGCAAAAGCGACGATGAGTAAAAGAAGAACCCCCATTACAATGCGTTTTCTAGTCATGCCTCTGCACCTCACGAATGATTGAATCTTCCAAAGAGAAATAAAACTGCTTTCCTTTATTTGTAACGAGCAAACCTTTTCCATTCTGTTCCACGAAAATAGTAGGCTGCATGCCACTACCTACTTTTGCTTGCGTACCAAGAAGTAAATAGGGGAATTTCTCTTTCACTCTTGGTCCTTCACCAAATACACTCTCGTTATACCAAATATGAATGCTATATGCCTTATTCGGCACAGCCTTCACTCCGTCAAAATTAGTAGGTAAATGAAGCTCCACCGACTCTTGTGCAGACGGGTGAATTGCCAACAGCTGCGCGTCTTTCACATCGGCTAAATAAGTGGATAGCTCCTTTTTCGAATAAAACAAGCTTCCAAGCAATAAGCCGATAAAAAATGCTGTTAAAAATAAATAATTTGCCCAAAAACCAAGCCATGCAAATTGTCGATATGTATGCCAGCTTCTACGGTGCTTTAAAATCGCAAATAAAATCCATAAGCCGAGTGGCAAAACTGCAATTTTGACTGGCTCAGCAAAAATCGTCCATGTGAATGACACTGAAATTAAACCAACAAACGTTGCCACAATCACTTTCCAAATTTTCGCCTTCGTCTCTTGTTTTCGATAAATTTTTATCATAACTACAATGATGACAAGCCAGCAAATCATCGTTAGCAACCATTCAATGATACTGCCATTCCACAAAGGTGACACCCCATTTCATAGGAAAACTAACTTAATTATACCATATCGACTTTTTTGTTGTACGATTCGTAAAATTATATGGGGTAAGCTGGCGCTAGAAGTAATTGTGTTATTCCGTATTTTCCGCGCAGCCTGCAAGTAACCAATATGAAAAACCTTCACCGCCCTAGCCTGCTTTTCGCTAAATAATAGGCGGTCACCGTAAATAATTGCGTGTTGATGTGGTTTTCTTGCAGCAACTTTTCGAATTCATCAAAATCGAATAAGACGACCTCGATTTCTTCCGTATCATCTAGTTGCTGGTCGCTTGCGTAATACGCATCCGTAATTAAAAATGTAGCTACTTTATTCGTTTGTGTGGCAGGATTGACAAAAAACTCGCCCAACTTTATTGGTAAAGTGTTTGACGCATAGCCCGTTTCCTCACAAATTTCACGCAAAATACCCTCTTCTAATGTTTCATCTTGCTCAGGTTTTCCCGCTGGCACTTCCAAGAAAAAATCCTCTGCTGCATAACGATATTGCTTCACTAAGACGATTTGATAATCACGTGTCAGGACAACTGCGTTCACCCAATCCGCATATTCGTTGACATAATAATCCTGAATCAGCAAACTGTTTGGCAGCTCGCATTCATCTTTTCGCAAATGACCAAAATTTGATTGATAAACATATTCTGAACTACGTGTTGTCCATTTTTTCATTGTTCTCCTACTTTCTCTCATCAGATGTACGCCTGTTTTTAAGTTTGCTAGGCTTGCGTGCGAATTTCACTGCTTAACGTGTGAAAATGGGCATCTTATGTGCGAACTTGCCTATCTTATGAGCGAATCGTTACTTTTTTCTTAGCTCATCGTAGCAACGATGAATGGCTATTTTTGTTAAATAAGTTTTCAGTGACGCCTCCCCTCGAAACTTCTCAGGCTGCTGTGCATATTTAAACAAAACATCTTGCGTAATTTCTTCCGCTAATTGCCTATCCTTCACATATAAATAGCTTACATGATATAAATATTCACCATATTGCTCGACAATCTGCTCCACAAACAACACCTCCCTATTCAATAACTTAGACGTTACCAGCTTCCAAAATTGTTCAAAAAATTTTCAATTTTTTACACCTCCTAGTATAATGGAAAATATTAATTACACTATGACATAATTTTTTCGAGCGTAAACAACATTTATCGAAGGCTTAAAAATAATTCTTTTAGAAAGAAGTGTATACACAGATGTTAAAGGAGAAAGCATTACAATTTGTCACAATTCCTAACCATTTTAAATTAATTATTGAAGATTATCGTGAAGGTGAAGCTGCTTTCGTATGGACAGCGGATGAGCATTTCAATAATGGGATTGCTATCACATTAAATCACAAGGGACAACTGCTTAATTTGTCGATTGATGATGAGGAAAAGAGCGATATCCAGCTATCCACTATAGAAAGACGCCACATCGCGGAAGCGTTTTTGCTGAAGGAGTATCCAGAGGCGTTGCAATATTTCACATTAACTACAGCAGATGAAAGAGAAAAAAGTACAATATTTCGCTATCACCAATTTATTGCAGATGTGCCTTTAAACAAGCCTTATTGCTTTATCGAAGTAAGCGCGGCTGGCAAGGTCATTGAATTTCGATGCAACCCTTATACGAAAGTAATTCCGAATATACCGAAGCAACTTTTTAATAAAAACAAGTTACTCGCACAATGCGTTCAGCAAGCAAAATGGCAGCTTCAACTACGATTTCTCTCACAGGATGTTTATGCGATTGAACAATCTGGTTTATTCCTCGTGTATGAGAGTGAACAGCTTTATGAACTATTCGATGCTGTTACTGGCACAGCAAGATTCCCGCATGAGGAAGAAGATGTATCTAAAGAAGCCTATCTTCCGTTTCCTTCTGTTCAACCACAAATAAAGCGCTGCACACTGGAGGAAATCGTAGGTATCTCAGATTCAATGACACGGATTCGTGAGGAGGAAATAGAAAATGCCATCGTCATTGTTTGGCGTGATCAAAGTTGGCAATCTCCACATGGCCTTACGTTTGAAGGCTTTATTCGTGAACGCAGTGAACATACAGTGAAGGTGAGAATCGATCAACAAACGAAAAAGATAAAAGATTTTTTATGGTTCAAACAAAGAACTGGTGACTTACAGCTAAATGAAGAGCAATGTCAGGAGATTGCCTGTTCCTTTATGGCTACTTATTTCGAGGAATTCCTACCGTTTCTACGAATAAAGGATAAAGAAGAAGCAATTGTCAACGAAAAGAGTCAACGCTTCTCTTTTCAATTTTATCTATACGATGGAGAAAGCCAAATGATTGAGGGCGAAACATTTCGTTTAACAATCAGTGCAACGACAGGGCTGGTTGATTCTTTAATGGGTCCGAGTATTACGGTGGATCAAATAAAAGCATATATTAAAAAGCCTGTCATTGGCGACGAGCAATTTCAACAAGCTTTGCGCAATATCGATGCCCAATTGATTTGGCATGGTGATGAAGAGCAATTAATGTATCAACTTTGTGTCAAAAATTCCAACAAGAACATCAGCTATCTCAATGCCACAACGGGTGAACTGATTTGCTCAAAGTTTTAACGAACAGGCTTGATTGCTTATCAATGGTTTAAAAATATTATCTTGTTGTGAGTTTTACTAGTTTTTTAGCCATTTTAAAAGTTGATTTACACCTGAACCCTTGGTATAAATCAACTTTTTCATTCTCTCTCTTTTCCAAACAACCCGTTTATTCCTTTTCACATGACACAAGTTCGCCTACACCTGCTTTGGTAATCTTCAATGTACTTTCATCCGCCCAGCTTTGAAAGCATTCTTCAATAATTTGCTGATTTGCTTTATGTATATTGGATAATTCAACAAATTGTAGTGTAGCATAACCTAAAATCAACATACTACCAACAGTTGCTACAGCTATTTTTAATTTATTTTCCTTCATCAATATCCCCTCCAATTGGAATTTTATCGATTCGTATTCCTTTTTTTTACATTTTTGTTGTAATATTAAAAATATAGACAACTCAAGCTTTTAGCTCTTGCATCCGATCTTTTCATTTTATTAGCTGTTGTTGCTACGCCAAAAGAAAAACTTGTTCCTGCGGTTACTCGTTGTAGAACAGATTGCTGCATCAAAATAAATATTATTATTTTTTAAAAACTTTTCCATTATTCTGTCTACTATTCCCCTACTTGCTATGATAAAATAGGCGTAATGTGGCTTCTACAGAAGGGTCTTTTCTCACATAAAATGAACCTTCAATCAGTGGCGTTGTCTTCGTCCCTCACGGATCTAATCGGGAAGCGATAGCCTATTAATACAGGATAAAAATACCAATAGGAGTGATTTTTTTGTTTACTTCATTCAAACGAAAAACAAATGTGCATGATTTTTTTGCTAGAGGAACGGATTTGCAAGCTACAGGTCGTTTTTATGACAGCCTTGTCTTCAATAATTTCTCCCAACAGGACCAACAAAATTTAGTAAAGATCTCAAAATATATTCAAGATGCGGATCCATCATTAGAGCAATTTTTAGTGCGTCATTTAGAGGAAATTGCGCCAGATGCTAGACATTCTGTATCTACTCAGCAAATCTCAACATACGTAGGACAATTTTTTAATGCAGAGCGGAACCATGACTATGTCAATCAGCGCATTAAATTTTTTAATATGCTGCGCGAACAACGCTTTGAAATCGGAAAATTGGTTGTTGTTTGGAATCAATTGTCATTTTACTTACTGTCACATGTATTACATAAGCAAGCTAGTTCACAAGATTTCTTTAAGACGATTTCAGCAACGATTAATATTGAATTGGAGCTTTTAACAGAGGTTTTTGTAGAGCGCTTTATGGAAGAAGTGATTACAGAGGTAACGACATTAACAAAGGCCCATGCACGTATTATGCACATGAAAGACTTGGTCGTGAGCTTAAATAATCAAACAGAGGAAATTGCCTCCTCATCAGCTGCGATTGAAGAGCTGACATCTTCCATATCTGAAGTTGCACGCACTTCTACTCGTATCGCCGAAAAAACAGGCGAATCTGTTACATACGCAGCCGAGGGACAACAAGCGATTGAACATGCATTACAGGAAATTTTCACAACGGAGGAAACTTTTACAGCGATTGTCGAGGGCTTTACCAACTTGCAAAAGTATGTCGGTGATATTGAACAAGTCGTTATTTTAATTAATCAAATCGCTGATCAAACGAATTTATTAGCGCTAAACGCATCCATTGAGGCAGCGCGTGCTGGTGAACATGGGAAAGGCTTTGCAGTCGTTGCACAGGAAGTACGCAAATTGGCAGAAGGAACTGTCTCCGCTTTAGAGGAAGTTTCAAACAATGTACATGCGCTAAAATCATATTCCAATTCCGTTTCACAATCTATTAAAGAAACGACAACAACGATTAAAGAGGCAACAAATGAAGCAAAACAATCCTTGCCACTTCTCTCTTCCATTGTCGAAGCAATCGAAAGCATTGATGCCGATGTGACAAATACCGCGGCAATTACACAGCAACAAGCAGCTGCACTCGACGATATGTCTGGTCGTATCGCAGATATTGCCAATATTCAAGAGGATATTCAAAACTTTAGCGATGTGACATCACAGGATATTTATAGTCTAGGAAAAGAAATTATTCGCTTCCGCTCTGATTTGACAACCGAGCATAATGTGGCACTATCAAGTATTTCACTATTACAGTTATCGAAAGCTGATCATCTTTTATGGACATGGCGCATTTACAATATGTTTTTAGGCTTAGAATATTTACAGCCTAGCGATGTCAATACACATAAAGAATGTCGTCTTGGCAAATGGTATTTAGACAAACAAACACAGCAGCGTTTAGGCTCACAGCAATCATTTATCGAACTAGACCACTATCACGAGCAAGTTCATATATTTGCGAAGCGAGCTGTAGAAGCGTACAATAATGGTAATCTCTCAGTTGCAGAAGATTGCTTAAGAGAAATTAATCAAGCATCCGAAAAAGTACAGCATTATATTGATGATTTAGTTGCATACATTTTGAAGGAAAGACAATCTATTTAAAGCTAAAAACATTGGTCATAAAGGAGTGTCGGCTCACGATGAAACGTGCACGTGTGATATTTTCTGGAGATGCTACAGGAACAGGTCATCGCTTTTTCATTAAGCAAAAAGCACTTGAGCTTGGTTTAAAAGGCTACTGCATATTAAATCAAAAAAATAATATCGAAGCGGAGATTGAAGGAACAACTGCAGCTGTGGATGAATTTATTCAATTTGTTCAGCAAGGAGTTAGCCTACAAGCACAATCCAACCGTTTTACTTTAGAAATTTTTGATGACTTAAAAGGTTATAAAACGATGAAAACCGACATTATATAAGCGCTCGGTGCTCGTTCGTAGGCAAAGCCATTTTTCGGCTTTGCCTACAGTCATTTTTAGCGTAAAATAAAAAGAAAAGATAGATTAATGAAACTTTTTTTCAGCCAGCTCGTATTTAGTAGTAGTAATATATATAGAGGAGGTACGAAAATGCTTAGTACAATGAATTTTCTCAATCGACATGGTCTAAGCTTAATCATTAGCTTTGCTGTATTTGTTATTACAGTTATTAATTTTGATTTAGGCATTTTTATCGTGCCGCTGTTAACGATTGCAAGCTATTATGCAAGCAATAAAGGAATCTTAGCATTGCAAAAATCGAAACGCAGCAAAACGCTTGGCTTAACGCGCTCAGAGTATAATCATATCGAACATCATATTAAGCTGGCGAAAAATGACTTAGCTTTACTTATGCAACAATATGTACGCGTCCGTTCTGTTCGTTCTTTTAAATTAATCAATGAAATGAATAAACTGGCAAAACGAATTATTGGTATTGTGCAAACAAATCCACAAAAATTTTATGCAGTGGAGGATTTCTTTTACTCACACCTCCCCTCGGCTGTACAATTAATAGACAAATACACATTATTAACAAAAGAGCAGGTTGGCGGCACTGAAATCCATTTAGCATTAGAAGAAACACGCAAAACACTAAAGGATTTGTATGCTACAATGGAAGATGACTTAAAGCTTGCATTAAGCTCTGATATTGAACATCTAAAGCTAGAGCTTGATTTTGCCAAGCTAGAAAATAAAAAAAGGAAAGATCGTTTAATCGGTGGTGAATAATCATGCAACAAAATCCATTTGAAGCTTTTAAAAATGCAGGGAGTCGCTTTGCAGAGATTGCAGAAGAAGAATTTCAGCTTGCACAAGTAAACCAATCTGTCAGCCCTCTTTATGCTGCACTTAGCGAACATGATCAAAGTCGTGCGCTTCGTTTAGCGAGCGAACTAAAAATCCATATATACGAAAATGTGCTTGCTTTCGGCTTACAGGCTCAGCAAGCTCTTCGTGATTTTACTGCCAATATGGCGGTGCATATTCATCGAAAAGATCATAGTAAAGTTGGTGAAGTATTAGCGCAGCTTATTTCTTATTTAGAGCAAATTAATCCCGATGCGCTTGTTCAAGAGGAAAAAGGGTTTTTAAGCAAGTTTTTCTCAAAACAAAAGCAATCAACACAGGAAGTCATGACACATTACAAAAGGATGAGTAAGCAAATTGACCGCCTTGCAATCCAATTAGAACATGCACAAATGGGTTTATTGCGTGATTTCAAACTATTAAATGATCTATATAAACTGAACGAGCAATATTTTGCGGAAATTAACGTATATATCGCAGCTGGTGAATTAAAGCTGGCCGATGTGAAAAAGCAGCTTCCTATTGTCGAACCAACTGAGCCAATGGCATTGCAACAATTAAATGATCAAAAAATGGCCATTGAATGGCTTGACCGCCGCCTATATGATATGCAAATATCAAGAGAAATCGCCATTCAAGCAGCACCACAAATTCGTTTAATGCAGCAAACCAATCAGCTCTTAATCGATAAAATACAGGCATCTGTGATGACGACTATTCCGATGTGGCAAACACAAATTTCTACGCTCTTAACAATGAATCAACAGCGTCGTGTGGCAGAAGCGCAAGATAAATTGATGCGCGCATCTGATGAGCTAGCACGCAAAAACGGCAAAATGCTTCAAATGAAATCAAAACGAGCAGGCATCAGCCATTCAGATATCGACCAATTTAAACAAACACAATTGAAGCTCGTACAAGATATCGAAGAAACATTGCGTGTACATGCTAAAACAAATGATGTGTTTGAATCAATTTAAAGTATATAAACATTGGCGCTGCCGCGCAGAAAAGAATGACTAAATAAAAATAGCTGTTGAAAAGCATTGCGCAATGCTTTTTCAACAGCTATTTTTTCATTCGAAATAATCTTTGTAGTAACCGCCAACTTTACCTGTGTTATCTACGACAAAAAGAAATTCCTCTGTTTCATTTTTCACTTCATACTCTTTGCCAACTGTTAACACATTGGATACTAAATATTTTGCGGCATTCGTATGTACACATTTTACTGTGCGAATCGTAGGTGCCTCTTTCCATTTTAAATGTAACATGAACGTAACCTCACTTTATGAACTGAACATTGATTTCCCTACTATTTTATACGATTTTTATCTTTAATGATAGCATTTCGCATAAATAATTTAACTTCATTCCACATCAATAGGTAATAAGAACTAAATTAAAATCTTGAAGTGAAGAAGTTAAAATCACCCGCCTGTGAAACCCAATCCGTGACTCACTTTATTAAGCATTCATTTGAAGCGCTTTTACAAGCATGCTAAAATAATGCATGAGGTGATATACTATGTCAAGCATACCAAGTTGGTTTTGGGCTTTAGCCATTGCTTTTGCTATTATTTTTATTATCGTTTCTGAATGGAATTCCAGACGTTAATTTTACATAGTGAAAATGAAGGACTGTCAAGAAAGTATGCACCTGCGCTTTCATATGGAAAACATGACTAGCGCCTACTTTCTTGGCAACTATTTTTTGAAAGCTTCTCAACATTCTATTTCAATGTGCGCTTTAAAAACTCCTTTGTGCGCTCGTGTTGTGGGTTAACTAAGACTTGTTCTGGATGCCCTTCCTCGACAATGACCCCTTTATCCATAAAGACGATGCGGTCTGCGACTTCACGTGCAAACTCCATTTCATGTGTCACAATAAGCATCGTGTTGCCTTGATCCGCAAGTGCACGCATTACTTTCAATACTTCCCCTACCATTTCAGGATCAAGTGCCGAGGTCGGCTCATCAAATAGCATCACTTCCGGGTCCATCGCTAACGCACGTGCAATGGCTACACGTTGCTTTTGCCCACCAGATAGCTGACGTGGTTTCGCATTTTTATATGTTGCCATTCCGACAATTTCTAAATATTTCATCGCCTTATCAATCGCTTCGGCTTTGCTACGCTTTAGTACCTTCTGTTGACCAACTGTACAATTGCCAAGGACATTTAAATTATTGAATAAATTAAATTGCTGAAATACCATGCCTAAATGTGTGCGATATTCCTCTAAATCATGCTTGTTATCTAAAATATTATCACCATTATAAATAATGCTTCCACCTGAAGGCGTTTCAAGTAAATTCACACAACGTAAAAGCGTTGATTTTCCTGAACCAGATGAACCAATTAAACAAACAACCTCACCTTTTTTAACCGAAAAATTCACATCGCGTAACACTTCATGAGAGCCAAATGATTTGCTTAAGTTTTTAATTTCAATTACCGCTGTCATTGCATTTGCCCCTCCTTTTTCCCTTTTTTGTCTACTTGATACGCATTAGGTCCATCTAATTTGCGCTCCATTAGACGTAAAAGGCGCGTTGCTGTAAATGTCATAATCAAATATAGAATACTTGCAATTAAAAAGGATTCTGCATATTTAAAGTTTGCCCCTCCGACAGATTTCGTTTGAAAGAATAGCTCTGTCACACTAATAACACTTAAAACAGCAGAATCTTTAATATTCATGACAAGCTGATTTCCTGTTGCTGGTAAAATATTGCGTGCCACTTGTGGTAGCACGACGAAAATCATCGTTTGAACATGATTCATACCAATCGCTTGTGCTGCCTCATACTGCCCTTTATCAATCGATACGATACCACCGCGAACAATTTCAGCCATATAGGCACCTGTATTTAAACCAACAACAACAAGTGCTGCGACAAATCGATCTAAGTCAATACCATATGCGTATAGACCATAAAAGACGACCATCGCCTGTACAATCATTGGTGTACCACGGAAAACTTCTACATAGCAAGTTAAAAGAAAATTACTAATTTTGATTAAGACTGTTTTCAATGACAATGACTTCATTGGAATCGTATGCATAATACCGATAAAAAATCCGATAAACGCACCAATAATTGTACTAATGATTGCAATAAGAAGCGTCATATATGCGCCGCGCAAAAACATCGGCCAGTTATTTTGTAAAATCGAAATAACGGTTTCTAAACTCATAAAAATCCCCCTAATAGCAGGCTGTTATTATTTTAAAGGAGCTGCCTAAACATTATTTGAGACAGCTCCTTTACACTGTGATTGGTGTAACACCAATCGCTTGAAGTTTTTTTACTCAACAGCTGCTGGCTGACTAGCAATTGCTTCTTCCATTAATTTTTGTCGCTCATCCTCAGAAATAGCATCTAAAATTTTACTCATTTTATCAGTTAGGTCATAACCTTTTCGTACACCAATTGCAACATCTGTCGCACCAGGATCTGTTTCAAAGCCATCCTCTAACTCTGCATAGGCAAAGTTTTTATTTGCCATTGCAGCCGAAATCGCTTCTGGACGTTCTGCTACGTAGCCATCCACTGCACCTGATTCAATCGCTATACGCATTGCTGGGAAGCTATCCATTGCTACTTCCTTTTTAACGCCTGGAATTTGGTCAATTACTAAATAATTTGACGTATTTAGCTGCGATGTAATTTTTGCACCTGAAAAATCAGCTAATGTTTTGGCATTCTCATAGGGGCTACCTTTTTTCACAACAATAACGAAATCAGACGTATAGTAATTTGATGTGAAATCGATGGATTGCTTACGCTCTTCTGTTGGGCTCATCCCCGCGATGATCGCATCGACAACACCTGATTGTAACGCTGGTACTAGACCATCCCATTCCGTTTTAACAATTTCCAGCTCCATACCTAGTTCATCCGCAATTTTTTTCGCGATTTGTACATCATAGCCACCCGCATACTCAGCAGAGCCGCTAATTTTCACCGCACCATTTGCATCTGTTTGCTGTGTCCAGTTAAAAGGTGCGTAGCCTGCCTCCATACCAATTTTTAAAACTTTTTTTCCGTCTCCCGATGTTTTGTCACTAGTGCCACATGCAGCTAAAACAAGCACCGTTAACATAGCAACTAGCATCATAAATAGTTTTTTGTTCATGTAAAATTTCTCCTTTTATTAGTTTTTTAGGCTTTATTCTATACAAAAAAGCGACCTAAAGAATTTTAGGTCGCTGCCATTTAATAAAATAAAAGCCCAAATCCTCTTAGTTCCATTGATGAGATAGCACAACTTGAGTAGATTGGAAAGAAATACCCAAGACAGTCCTGTAATTATTCACTACAGACCCAGCATATCGAATACGAGCTTACCGATATACTTCGGCGATATTTCCTTCTTCTTCATTTCACTGTTGCTCAAAACTCCATGAAAAACTATTAAATATCGCGCCTCTACCTCACTAGAACGTGAGGCATTACTTATACAGTTATTAGCTAAATCATATACTAGGAAATTATTGTTGTCAACATGATTTAGCTTAATGACAGTTTGAAAAAATTGTCTATAAGAAATTATTTAGCAGTTAATCTATATTTATTTATCTTTTTTTCCATTTACTCCTTTGATATAATTAGAATTAAAAGTTTATTTTTCCAAGAGGGGAATCCTATTTTGGCACAAAATCATAACGATAAAAGGCTACATAAAGTGAAGCAAAAAAGCAAAATCAGAGCCATTATCACTTGGACATTTTGGAGTTTAGTCATGGGTTTTTGTTATTATCTACTTTGGATAAAAAGAATCCTCGATACAGATCAATCACTGTGGTTTCAAGTATTTAGCATTGCCTGTTGGTCATTACTAGCTTCTTATAATTTGGAGCAAAAAAGATATTTATGGGCTTTTATCCCTGCTGGACTGGCAGGGCTTCATTTATCGAATATTCTTTTAGTGTTTGTTTTTTAAATCATCTAAGAAAAAAGAAGGTATATTCGTGTTTACGATTACAACATAGAAGTTTTGAAATCAAACCATGATTATTCGGCATTTAGATACAAATTAATCGCCCCATTCCATATTCAATGGGCGCATTCAGTGATTGGTTGAGCGAATTTCATGCTTCGTTGGGCGAATTTGGACCTTGATTGGGCGAATTCCGCTGTTCGTTGGGCGAATCGGGACTTTCCACCCACAAAAAAGCAGTCAGGCACCGCGCCTGACTGCTTTCATTTGAAATTATGAGTTTAATAATAAATCTTCTGGGTTCTCGATTAACTCTTTAACCGTTTTTAAGAAGCCTACAGAATCTTTGCCATCGATAATGCGGTGGTCATATGATAATGCCACGTACATCATTGGACGGATTGCGATTTCGCCGTTTACTGCTACTGGACGTTGAACGATAGAGTGCATACCTAAAATACCTGCTTGTGTACCGTTCATGATTGGTGTTGACATTAATGAGCCGAATACACCACCGTTTGTGATTGTGAATGAACCGCCTGCCATGTCGTTTAAGCCTAATTTTTTGTCGCGTGCTTTTTTCGCTAAATCTGCGATATCTTTTTCGATGTCTGCAAAGTTTTTAGCATTTGCATCGCGTACTACAGGTACAACTAGGCCTTCTTCTGTTGATACGGCGATACCGATATCGAAGAAGTTGTTTAAATGAATTTCGTCACCGTTGATTTGTGCGTTTACGTAAGGGTATTTCTTAAGTGCTGCTACAACCGCTTTTGTGAAGAATGACATGAAGCCTAATTTAATGTCGTTGTCTTTCACGAATTGCTCTTGCTTGCGTTTACGTAATGCCATAATGTTTGTCATGTCAATTTCGTTGAATGTTGTTAACATCGCTGTTGATTGCTTCACTTCTAGTAGACGTTTTGCAATTGTTTGACGACGACGAGACATTTTTTCAACTGTTACGCGGTCAGTGTCTGCCGCTGGAGCAAATACGACTGGACCGTTATTCGTTGCGATTGGCGCTGCTGCCACTGGTGCTGTACCGTGAGCTGCTACGTCTTGAACGCGAACGCGACCTTGTGGATCTACTGGAGATACAGCCGCTAAATCGATTCCTTTTTCACGTGCTAATTTACGTGCCGCTGGGCTTGCTACTACGCGCTCGTTTGATGTTTCAACAACTGGAGCTGGTGCTGCTGCAGCTTTTGGAGCTTCCTGTGCAGGAGCTGCTGGTGCCGCTTCTTGTGCTGCCGGTGCAGGAGCTGCGCCTTCGCCTGCTTCTACAACTGCGATTACTTGTCCAACAAGAACTGTGTCGCCTTCTTCAGCTAAAATTTGCGTTAATACACCTGCTTCTTCTGAAATAATTTCTGCGTTTACTTTATCTGTTTCTAATTCAACGATAAACTCGCCTTTTTCTACACGGTCTCCAACTTTTTTCACCCACTGGGCAATTGTACCTTCTGTAATCGATTCTGCTAACTCAGGGACTTTAATCTCAGCCACTTTTATTTCCTCCTTTAATTGGGTTGTCCAGAAATTGGGATACCTTCTGAACAACGAAAAACCTCATTTTACTCATTCATTGTAAAAGTCAATTCAGTGTTTTCAACTTTTCAAAAAATAGCACCACTTTTTCAAATAATGAATCCTTCAAAAAAATCTACATCGTTGTCTGAAAAGCGCAACGTAAGGCTGCTTTTCAGACAACTACACTGTCTATAACATTATACTATTATTTTACTTTCGCTGTCTCTGTTACGGCTTCCGAAATAATTGCCGCTTGTGCTTCTTTATGCGCATCTGCATCGCCTTCAGATGTTGAGCTCATTGCAGGACGTCCTACATAGCGCAGTTTTTTGCCTTCTGAAAGCTCGTATAAGTTTTCAATTGCATAGTTCCAAGCGCCTTGGTTTTTTGGCTCCTCTTGTACCCAAACAACTTCCTTAGCATTTGGATATTTCGCAATGACATCCGCAATTTGCGCACTTGGGAATGGATATAATTGCTCTACACGAACGATGTGTAAATGGTCGAAGTCTGCCCCATCTTTTACGCGGTCTGCTAAATCGATCATCACTTTACCTGTACCTAGTACGATACGCTCTACTGCTTCTGCCTTCGTACCTAAACCAGGTTGCTCGATAATTTCTTGGAATGAACCGTTAGCTAATTGCTCTGCATTTGCTGCTGCCAATGGGTGACGTAATAAATACTTCGGTGATGCCACAACTAATGGACGTACACCTTCTGTACCTAGCAATGCAGCTTGGCGACGTAATAAGTGATAGTAGTTACCGGCGTTTGAGCAGTTTGCCACGAACCAGTTATTTTCAGCAGCCATTTGTAAATAGCGCTCAATACGGCTTGATGAGTGCTCAGGACCTTGACCTTCATAGCCATGTGGTAAAAGCATAACTAAGCCTGATTTTTGACCCCATTTTGCACGAGCACCTGAAATGAAGTTATCGAACATTGCTTGTGCCATGTTGGCGAAGTCACCAAATTGTGCTTCCCAAATTGCTAATACATTATCATTTTCTAGCGTATAGCCATATTCAAAGCCAACTACTCCAGCCTCTGTTAATGGAGAGTTATATACTGTGAATGATACATTTACATCTTGAATATGATGAAGCGGTGTAAATTCGCTGCCATTGTTTTTATCATGCAATACTAAGTGACGTTGAGAGAATGTACCACGCTGTGCATCTTGACCAGTGAAACGAATTGGTGTGCCATCTTGTAGCATCGTAGCAAATGCTAATGTTTCTGCATGACCCCAGTCAATTTTGCCTGTTGCAAATGCATCACGACGTTTCTCTAAAATTTTCCCTAGCTTGTTTTGTGGCTCAAAGCCTTCAGCAAACACAAGTAGATCTTCATTAATCGCTTGTAAGCGCTCTACACTCGTCGTTGTGTCAACTTGTGGGAAATCTACTTTTAACGCTTCTGGCATTTCAAGATGCTTATGCTCATCTTTTTCTGCCATTTCCTTCACGTGATCATATGCAGCCTGCATTTCTGCATAGGCAGCGTTATCAAGAGCTTTTACTTGCTCCTCTGTTACAAGCCCTTCAGCAACTAATTTTGTACCATAAAGCACACGCACTGGGTCATGCTTTGATACTAATTTATATGTTTCTGGGTTTGTTACAGTCGGATCATCTGTTTCGTTATGACCATAACGGCGATAACCGATTAAATCAACGATAATATCTTTACCAAATTTTTGGCGGTATTCTGCTGCAAAGCGTCCTACTTGAGCTACTGCTTCTGGATGGTCTGCGTTCACATGAATGACAGGAATATCATAGCCTTTTGCAGGATCTGACGAATATGTTGATGAACGAGAATCATAAAGCTCTGTTGTGAAGCCAATCATATTATTCGCGATAATATGAATTGTACCACCTGTTGTAAAGCCTTTCGTTTTCGCAAAGTTCATTACTTCCGTTACAATCCCTTGACCTGGGAATGCTGCGTCACCATGCACTAAAATTCCTAAGCCCGAAGTAGCATCGTGCTGCGCAGAACCATTTACGAATACATCATCCTGTGTTGCGCGTGTTGAACCTAGCACAACTGGATTACCGATTTCTAAATGCGATGGGTTATAAGCAAGCTTTACAGTCATCCCTGAATCACGTACGTAAGACGCGCCCATATGGTATTTCACGTCGCCTGTCCAGCCTTTTGTAATTTGTAAACGTCCATGCTCTGGCATAAATAGCTCATTTGATACGTGTGCAAAATCAGAGAACATCATATCATATGGCTTGTTTAAAATATGTGTTAATACATTTAAACGTCCACGGTGTGCCATGCCAATACGTACATTTTTCACATTTTTTGCTTCAGCTGTTTTTAAAATTTCATCAAATAGCACAATTTGTGTATCTAAACCTTCTCCTGAGAAACGCTTTTGACCTACAAATGTTTTATGAATGAATTTTTCAAAGTTTTCAACATGTGTTAGACGGTCTAATAACGCTTTCTTTTCATCTGCTGATACTGTTGCAAATAGCGCTCCTGATTCAATCTGAGACTGGAACCATTCGTGCTCCTCAGTTGTACCTACTTGATTGTATTCAAATGCAATTTTATCTGTATAAACAGACTTTAAATAGGCAATTGCGTCGCGACCATTTTGAATACCAGCTGGTACATTTTTAAAGAATACAGCAGCTGGAATTTCAGCTAAATCAGCCAAAGTTAGGCCGAATGCGCTTTCTTCAACTTTCGCCTTGTCAAGTGCGCGGTTGTTTAATGGATAAATATCCGCGGCTAGATGACCATAAGTACGAATTGATTGTGCTAATTTTACAGCAGCTAATACTTTGCTGAAATCAGCTTGTGAAGTAACTGCTCCTCCAGTTACAGCAACTTCAACGCCCCCCTCTACTAAAACGGGCGCTCCGTATTGTTGAAACAATTCAACTAGTGCTGGTTCTACTTCTTCGGGAGATTGTAGAAATAAGTCGTATTGCTCCATGACGTAACCTAAGTTTGGGCCTGCAAACGCTGACCAAGGGGAACCATGTAATACATTGTTCGACATGAGAATAACCTCCAAATTTTGCCTGCCTGGCAGTTCCATTTTAAAATAAACATTTCTTGGCCCTCTACTACTTGAAATATAGCTGAACCTATTTATTTTTGTATACTTATATTCTCCACTAATTAGCAGAGAACATTTTTCCACTTCAATCTTACTACTCTCTACAAAAAATACAACTATTTTTCGATAAATAAATCAAATTTTTAGCTAACTATAGAAAAACAAAACCATCTTACCGAAATTCCTCACTTTTTCAAAGGAATTTTTAACAAAAATGTTGTTCCTTGTCGAATTTCACTTTGCACTTTCAGCTCAACGTGATATTTCGTTGCAAGCATTTTTGTAATGCTTAAACCAAGTCCTGTACCTCCACCTTTTTGCTGGCGAGATTCATCCACTCTGTAAAAACGATCAAAAATAAATGGCAGATGCTCTTTAGCAATCCCTATACCATTATCCTTAATCTCAACATAAAAGCAACCATCAATCTGTGCTGTCGAAATAATTATTTCAGGCACCGTTTCGTTATATCGTATTCCGTTCTCCATAATATTGCGCAATATTTGTGCAAGCGCTTCAGGCGAAATAGCCGCTAACTCTTTTTGTTCTATTACCTCAACTTGAAATAGCGTATCTGGATATACGGCGGTTAACTCATTAATGACTTGTGTTAAAACAACAGCGACATCTGCCTCCGAAGCAGATACCTGCTCCCTTCTAGCTAGCTGCAAAAGCTCCTCAATCATCTTTTTCATTCTTTGCACTTCAGTTAATGAGCTAGCAATCGATTCATTTAAAATTTGTGGGTCGTCCTTGCCCCAACGTGCGAGTAGCGATAAATGCCCTTCTACCGCTTGAATCGGTGTGCGTAATTCATGTGAAGCATCCGCTACAAATTGCTGTTGCTGCGTAAAAGAAATGTTCAGCTCCTCTAACATCGAATCATACATGGTTAGCAAGTCACCGATTTCATCATCTGCGTGATAGGTAAAAGCTTCGCGTGCTGTTAAGCCTTTATCGCGCACCGAACGCATAGAATCGCGCAACTGTTGGATTGGACGAATTAAATGATTGGCTAAATAATAACTAATCAATGCAACGAGTAATAATGCACCAATTCCAACAAGTATCATCGTTGTCAAGACATATTGCATCATTTTATGAAATGTTGTCAGCGGGTGTATTAATTGCATATAACCTTGAAAAGGGCCAATTTGCACAATGCGCTCGACGATATAGGCATCGTCAGTTTTACGTATGACCGTGTTTAATAGCTCTTCATATGTTGCAACTGTTGGAACAGCGGGCGACACTTCATTAAAAGAAAGTATGTTAATGCCATCAAAATTCATAATGCGTATCGTTTGCTCCTGCTTGCCAATCGTATTGCTCAGTCTGTCCTGTAACTGTTGGATGGTCGTTGTTGGACTAAGCGTCTCAAAAAAGGAGCTCATATCATCTGCTGACCTTAATGCCCCGCGCTCCTCGTTGTTTAATAGCCATGTATGCAAAGATATATACAAAATGAGACAAATCAATGCATAGCTAATGAAAATGGTTGTGGCCGTTGACAGCATCCACTTCTCTTTCAGCGACATTCGATTAAATAATTGCTTCATCGCTCAACCTCTCATCACGTAGCCGACACCGCGCACCGTTTCAATATAAGGCTGCTCCGACGTTTTCAGCTTCGTGCGTAAATGGCGTATATAAACATCGACAACGTTTGTCTCCACTTCGCTATCAAAGCCCCATACAGCCTCTAAAATACGCTCACGCGTGCATACTTTATTTATATTTTGTGCTAAAAACACCAATAAGTCATATTCGGTTTTTGTCAAATCGAGCCTTTTCTTTTCAAATGTCACTTCATATGCTTCCATATCAATTTCCAAGTGACGACATATGAGAAGCTTGTCCTCTCCTTGCTTGCCAACACGACGCATAATAGAACGAATGCGTGCAAGCAGCTCTTCAATCGCAAATGGCTTCACGATATAATCATCTGCACCAGCATCAAGACCTGCTACACGATCCATAACCGCATCACGAGCTGTTAATAAAATAATTGGCACTTCAGACTGCTGACGAATTCTTCTGCATACCTCGATGCCATTTAACTGTGGCAGCATCACATCAAGCAATATGCAGTCATAAGGATTCGCTAGTGCCTCGGTTAGGCCTTCTCGTCCATCGAACACACATTTCACATCAAATTGCTCATGCTTTAACTCTAATTCGATAAAACGTGCAATATTTTTTTCGTCTTCTACTAATAATATTTTTTTCATTTACATCACCATTTTTAAATTATCCTATACTTTATTCATTACCCCTCAGCTAGCTTCCATCTCAATTTTTCAAAAAATGATACAATTGCGTCATGCCGGCCTCGAGAAGTTGTGACAACATGAAACGCAGAATCAAAAAAATGTCCTAAAAGCTCCATTAAAAGCCTTCAGGACATTTTGATGGATAGCCTCATCACTATCCTTATTGTACGTCATCATAAATTTTGAAGCCATTTTTTTCTACTGTTTTTGCTTTGTATAATGCTTTATCTGCATTTTCCAACAATGTTTCTAACGTTGCCGCATGATCAGGATAATAGCTAACGCCAATCGATACAGTCGGCTTGAAATGGTAGCCTTGTATATCTGCTCCTAGTTGCAAGTTGTATTTAACACGCTCAATAATATCTTGTATCACCTTTTTACGTTCTTTTTCTATAATAGATAGATTAGCTAATACGGCAACAAACTCATCTCCCCCGATGCGTACAACAAAATCGCTTTCTCGGATGCTCGAAGCAATTCGTTCACCCGTCAATTTAATAAAGGCATCACCGACATCATGACCGTATTGATCATTGATTTCTTTAAAATTATCGCCATCGATATAAAGCACTGCAATCGAGCGATTATTTTTCTTCGCCGTATTCAGTACGCGCGGAAATTCCTTTTCTAAATATCTTCTATTCGGAAGCTGCGTTAAATTATCATGATAGGCCATAAAACGTAAGGAATTCTCTAGCTTTTTACGTTCTGTTATTTCACGTGATACCATAATAATTTGATAAGCATGCTCTATACGATCATCCTTTGCAGCCTTATATTTTCCTTCCGTCCAAATCACATCGCCTTTTTTTGTCTGCAATGCAAGCTCGATTGTCATTTCGTGGCGTTCCATATTTTTCAATGCTGAAAGCCAAGTTGTTTCACTTTCTTCTGTCAAAAAGGAGGAATAGTTTTTGCCAATCAATTCTTCTTCTGTGTATTTAAATGTCCGAACATAGGAAGGTGAGACATATTGAATCATCCCATTCTCATCCATAATCACGATAAAATCATTCATATTTTCAGTAATGATTCGGAATGTGCGCTCGCTATTTTGCAGTTCAATCATTAAACGCTTTTTTTCAGAGGTATTGTAATTTACTGAGAAATAGCTATCAATTTCGCCAGCCGCATTTGTTAAAGGAATAATTGTTGTATCTACCCAATACAGCTCACCCTGTTTTGAACGATTGCATATTTCACCTTGCCAAATTTCACCACGACGTAGCTTTTCCCACATTTTTTCACCAAAGTCTGGTGGATGATAGCCTGAATCTAATATATCATGTGTTTGACCAATTAATTCTTCTCTCGTATAGCCAGTGCGCGCAACAAAACGGTCATTTAAATCAATTATTTTTCTATCGTCATCTATAATAGATAATTCGACAGCATTATTGATTGCATTTTTTATAATTGCTAAACCGTGTGATGTTTCACGTAGTTCTTTTTGTTGCTCAATAAAATCGGTCACTTCTTGCAATATTAAAAAGATAGCAAGAACGTCGCCATTTGTGCTCGCAAGTGGTGAAAATGTCGCTGTAAAGCTTCTCGTTTTATTTTCCTTATCAATGAATTTAACAATTTTCGTAGTGAAATTATCGCCATTTTGGGCATCTGTTAAATAACTTTTCCATTCCGATACATAGGGACCTTGAATTAGTGGTAAACTTAGAAATGATTGCCCTTGCATACTTTCTAAACAAATACCAAAGTCATCTATAAAGCGTTCATTTGCCTCTAAAAACTTTAAATCATTCGATATTAATACCGTTGATAAAAAAGTTTTGAAGAAAATAGAGCGCATAAATAAGTATTTATCTTGTAAATCACGGTCAAACGTAATTTCCTTTGCTATGCCTAAAATAAAAACTTCATTATTTGCAAATATCGGAAATACCGTCGTTTCATGCTTACGTACTTCATTCTTATAATAATCATAATCTTGATAGTTTTGCTGCTCTTTTGTTTCAATAGCCAAGTTATAATAATGCAAAATCGTTTCCGCTAAGTTTTTGGACATAATTTCAGAAACCGTTTTTCCGCATGGAGCAATATTAAAAAGATGGCGTGCTTTCGTATTTATATATAAATACTCAAAATCCTCGCCTTTTTTCTTCATAAAGAAAACCATATCCTTACTATTTTTAAACATTATATTAAATTGGCTTTCTGAAAGAAATGGTTGCATCATCATTTATGACACCTACCCCACACTTAGTTTATATCATTTATATCTAAACTCACTCTATCCTAAATTACGTAAGCTTATACTCACACATTCTACCCAAAAAATTCGTAACATTCACCACAAGTTTATAATAATTCAAAAAGGATTTATACGCCCTAAGAACCACATCTATAGAAATAATTATTTCCTATATTTTTACAAATTAAAATAAATTTCAATCTATGGCAGTTAATTAAAATTTACAAGTAAAGCGTTCTCTCATACGGAAATACTTACCGATTTAACCTTTTACAACTCGCTCATAGAGATAGAATTGCATTTGTAAATGTATTATAACAATATTTATCATCTGAACATAGCTATTTTTAACTTGATTCAGCAATGTTTGCTATACCGAAAGCGCAGCGTCAGGTACAATCTTTACTGCATGAAAGCAAAGGTGTTTTCCACACCTGCCTCTTCCACAAAAATTGAGGTGAATGCAAGAAAAATAATTCACACAAATTCCTTGCTGTGAAAGTAGAACTCAGTCCAAGAACACCATAACATGTATGCAATGACCGAGTAACTAATATTGTGTTGACCACAGATTTTAAAGAAAAAAGGTCAATGAACCGCTGATGCTTTTAAGTTAGATGCTACTGGAAAGCCAGCTTAAAAAATCTGAACTAGAGTTAGCCAAGGCGTAATAGATAGTACACTTTACACATACCGTTTCTTTCATTTCAAGAATTTATTTTTTGATAATTCAGAATAAAAAGACTTTTTCGAGCTTTTTTTAGTTTTTTCGAGAAAAATACTTGCATAAATGATCTATAATATTATATGATATTTTCACGAAAATATCTCTTCATTCAGCACTCGCTGAACTGTCAGAGAGCCTCTGGCAAATATTTTATATGTTTATAACCGTTAGTAGCCCTATAACGGTTATTTTTCAACTTCCTTCGAAGCTGGAACAAAATTTCATATGCAAAGTAGCGAATAACTAAAGGTTGTAACATAGTAAGATGTCTAGGTTATATAGGAGTTAAGTTCGAAATGCATGCCTTGTGATTTTTTACCTATACTCTTTTTAAAGGAGGCGTTTCGCATGTTGAAACACCGTGACGTACATGAAGCAACTGAACTCTATCAACTATTAAGCCATCCTTCTGTTTTTCCTTATGTTCGCCAAAAAGCAACATCCGCAGAAGAATATTTATTTATGATCAAGCAACTTATTGAGGAAGAGCAAGTTGGCATAACGATTTCACGAACAATCGTAGATGAATGGGGACAGCCAATTGGAACAATTAGTATTTACGATATTCAGGACGGTGCAGGCTTCCTAGGTACTTGGATTGGGCAACCATTTCAAGGAATGGGCTATAACCAAAAAGCAAAATTGTTGTTTTTACAAGAGCTTTTTTTCAAATATGAATTCCATACAGTATTTTTACGTATTCGTAAAGAAAATTACCGTTCCAAGGCAGCAGCATTAAAGCTCCCATATGTAGTTTGTGCAAAGGACTCTCACCCAGCTCTTTTAGAACAAATTAACCGTGGAGAAGCGAAGTTTGATTTATTTAAAATTCCAAAAGACTTATTCTACTTAACAACTGCTCACGCGCAAGATGATGCGGAAGAGCAAGCAATGTAAGTATTATCGCTGACACAATTTGATAACGTGTCAGCTTTTTTATGTTCAAACCCCAAATGGCTGACCGAAAAGTGACGCACTCCTCCACTTTTCGGTCAGCCTACAATTATTTTTCGTATTGTGTGATAAGTACAACCATTTCATCTGGTGTTTTCGGTCGCTCTGCATCAGCCATCGCATCAATCATTTCATTTTCATGCTCAACAACGTAGTTCAATGCATCGCTGAACGATTGCTTTGTTAGAGCCTCTTCTTCAAGCACATGGGCAAATTTTTGCTTTTTAAATAAATTGGCATTTAATATTTGGTCACCACGGCTTTTGCTAGCCGATAATGGGATAAGCAACATCGGCTTTTGTAAAGCTAAAAATTCAAAAATGGAGTTAGAGCCTGCGCGTGAGACAACATAATCTGCGGCATGCAGTAAATCAGGCAGCTCTGTTGTTACATATTCAAATTGCTTATAGCCTTGCACCGATACTAGCGATGCATCAACATTACCTTTACCGCATAAATGAATGATATGATAGCGTTGCAATAAGTTGGTCAAATTCATGCGCAAAGCATCATTTAGTACGACTGAGCCTTGACTTCCCCCCATTACAAGCAATACTTTTTTTGCTGTTTGCTCGAATTGACACAATGCTAATCCCTTTTCACGCGACCCTTCGAACAATTGCTGGCGAATAATCGAACCTGTACATGTTGTTTTATCACTTGGCAAATGTTGCATCGTCTCTTTAAATACCGTAAAAACATGTGAAGCAAATGGCAGCGCTAGCTTATTGGCTAAACCTGGCGTGACATCGGATTCATGTACAACGACAGGGATATTTGCTAATTTTGCCGCCATGACGACAGGAACCGAAACAAAGCCTCCTTTTGAAAAGATAACCGAGGGCTTTACTTTACGAATAACTGAAAAGGCTTGACTAATTCCATATAAAACGCGAAATGGATCTGTAAAGTTTTTGACCGAAAAATAGCGACGCAATTTCCCGCTCGAAATGCTATGATACTTTATTTCAGGGAAATTATTGCCGATTAACTCTTTTTCTATGCCATCGTAAGAACCAATATAATGAACTTCATATCCTTCTTTTATTAACGAAGGAATAATTGCTTCATTCAGCGACACATGCCCCGCGGTCCCTCCACCTGTTAAAATAATTGTTTTTTGTTTCACATCAATTCCCCTATTCTTTCAAGCTTATATTTAAATATTCTCTTTATTTTATTTGATAAAGTGATCTTGCAATCAGTAGGAGTTCCCTCCTCCCACACTGATTGGTAGTTTCACCAATCGAGTTTTATAGGCTGTTGGCTTCCCACTTAATCATGTTGATTTTATCTGATGTTTTGAAGTGGGGGGTCTTGCAGCCTGTTAATACGGGATAAAATAATTTACAACATCCTATTGTACTATATGCAGCTTAAAAGATATAGATGCTATACGGAATTTATGTAAGGGAATCCCCTCAGAAAGGATGTTGACATCATTGGATGAAAAACGGCATGTTAGCCTACCTTCTCCCAACCATTAAAGTTTAACAGTAACAATACGCTCATTAAACATCGAAATTCGCTCGTTAAATCCTGAAATCTGTTCAACGAAACTGAAAAGGTGTCAGGAAAGGCAAAACCTTTCCTGACACCTCATTCACAAAGCTTTTCATTCTATTATTTTTGAATAAATTGCTGTGTCCAGTAATTACCATTTTCCACATAACCAACGCCAATATGTGTAAATTGAGCATTTAAAATATTGGCACGGTGACCTGGTGAATCCATCCATGCTTGCACGACTTCTTGTGGTGTACGTTGACCTTGTGCAATATTTTCTCCTGCACTCTTATACGTAATACCTAAAGCTTTCATGCGATCAAATGGTGAACCAAATGTTGGACTCGTATGTGAAAAATATTTTTTACTTTGCATATCTTGTGATTTTTCACGTGCTGCCGCCATTAGCTTTTCATCCATCTCAAATGGTGCTAAGCCAGCTTTTGTTCGTTCCACATTCGTTAGCTTCACAACCTCTTGTTCAAAGGCACTAACACTCGAATTTGTTGGTACAGATGGCTTCTCTGTAGCTGGTGGTGTCGGTGCAGTTGGTTTTTCTGTAACCGGTGGTGCTGGTACAGCTGGCTTTTCTGTAACCGGTGG
>NZ_PYWN01000302.1 GCF_003049505.1 Metasolibacillus meyeri | reverse complement strand
CTGATATTGACTTGTTTATTTAAGCAACAGGCTACGTTAGGCATCTTATTCACCGGCGTTAGTTTGCCTGTTTTAATCAGCTATATGATTTTATTAAAAGTAGGATTCCACCTAGCTAATCCGATTCACTTACTCATCTCTTATGAAACGGACTTATTAGCCACAAACCGTTATATCACCTATTTTTTCATCATGTTCTGTCTACTGATTCTCAGTTTCATCATGTCCTATCTAGTCATGAGAGCGAAAATTATTCGACTCCGATTGCCTGGATTTCAATCTAGGAAAAAGCAGTATCAAGCAACAGGCAGGTTTAAGTTGCTACAATTTGAACAGTTAAAAAAGAAGCGAAGTGGTCAAATCCTAATTACGCTTACACTATTATTTGTAAGTTTTGGTGGTACAGTTGCCGTTGTGAATCAGCAATTCCAAACACTTCCTGAGAAAG
>NZ_PYWN01000042.1 GCF_003049505.1 Metasolibacillus meyeri | reverse complement strand
GAAAAGTCAGATTTATTTTTCGTATTGAATTATTTTAATGCGACGCTAGTGAATTAATATAAAAAATACATTTATTTAAAAAAACAGAAGGTTAATAATATGAACTTAAAAGATTTAAAAAGTAAAAATATTAAGTATGATTGGAAAACTATTTTTGTAGGTGTCCAAGAAAATTATTTTAGTAGAGACATTATTTCTGAATATGCGGTAGAGTTGATGGAGATTGGTGATGAAAGTGAATTTGTTAGTGAACTTGCATGGGGAGTATCTAGTGAAGATTTGGATAAAGTGATGTTAGAAATAAAAACTAATTATTTTCCTCATTTAGATGATGACAGCGCAATATTAGTAGAGGAGAATAGAAAACTTAGATTTGTTTGTTTATCTGAAATAAAAAAAAGATATAAAGAAGATAATGAATTATTAAATAAAATTGCAGAGTTTTATGGAAATCATCACTATCCAGAAGATATAGTGAGTTTTGTTAATTATATGCCTCAAGAAGTCCTAACTACGAAAGAAGATATGGTAAATAGATTTAATAAATTTTTAGAATTAGAGAGAGTGAGATTTAGTTAGCTACTTTGCTTGATTTTAAAAGAAAACAGAAGAACTTAAAAACAAAAAAATCAAACTATGAGCATCTTTAATGGAAAAAACGATGCATATTTTTGAGTTGGTCACCAGACAGATACGTTCCTTTGATGGATGGTTGTGTAGGAGTTTCTGTTTTAACCAAAAGAGCGGATTGAACTGCGCCTCAATTGTTAGACACCATCTAACAATTGGAGACGTAGTTTTTTCTATATTATCAATGATAACATATTAGAGATATAAGATAACCTCACAACAGTCATTATAAATAAAGGAGATGTGGTGAGCCAAATAAGGAAATGCTAGAATTAAAAAATCATACCATAGTGGAAAGGAGAAATCGGATTGGTCGGGGAAGGGTACAAAGAGCGTATTTAAGAACATGGAATTGGGTGCTTTGAGTCAGATTATGAAATTGCACAAGCGTGGGATAGGCTCCAAAAAGGAACCTATAAAAAGAATGATATTGATTTATTAAATCATGAACTTTTTGAATCAAAATTTGAAGGAATATTTAAAAAGACTATATGAAAGCGCATGCTAGAACAGTAGAGTCTCGGCGTCCATGGTATCCACCTGAGGAGGAATAAAAATGGCTTCACATGTTTTGCTATTAAAGGAATATGAAGATAATGAAATTGTGGTTTATAGGTTTGGACCGAATGAAGATATTATGGGGAAAATTGAGTTAAATAAATTTACTAGAAAATTTTCGGAGCTAGAAGCTATTCCAAACAGCAATTTCCCATCTAAATTTTATTATGAGAGGGCTGCTCAAAGATTGGCAGTTTGTCTAGTAAGAGAAGGTGGTATATTTCCAGATAGAACAGCTTTTGAATCCTAGTAACTAAAAAATTCCTTGATAGACTCTATGCTTTTCAAGGTTTTACTAAATAAAGGAATAAAGTGAATGTGCGAATTAGATATCCTTTAATATAAAAGCAAAGTTTTCAATAAAATTTCATTGGCAAATACCTCTAAGCATGTTCAATCAACTGGATTTGCGTGAGAAAATGAAAACAGCACGAGAAATCAACATGTTCTCGCGCTGTGTTTTTATAATAACCCTTGCTCTTTAAATTTCCGCTTTGTTTTGAATGCCATCATAAAAATAATGCACATGACAACGATACAGGCGATAACACCCATGATGCCTGCTTTGTCATATTCTGTTCCTGTTACACCGATAAGCGATACGGAAAATCCGATGCCAATCATTGATAAAATAGCAGCTAATGCATAAATAAACATCACGAATTTTGCTTTATTCACTATTTTTCCTCCAAACTATTTTCTATATTAATTAGTCAATCAATTGACAAAGACAATTAACTATTCTTATGCTATAATATCACAGTTAAACATTCGAAAAAAGAATATGGAGTGGAATAATGACAAACTTACGTCAAGATTTACGTAATATCGCGATTATCGCACACGTTGACCATGGGAAAACAACTTTAGTAGACCAATTATTAAAGCAATCGGGTACATTTCGTTCAAATGAGCAAGTAGAAGAACGCGCAATGGACTCAAATGATATTGAACGTGAGCGTGGGATTACAATCCTCGCTAAAAATACAGCAGTAAATTATGAAGGTACACGCATCAACATTTTGGATACACCTGGACACGCCGACTTTGGTGGAGAAGTAGAGCGTATTTTAAAAATGGTAGATGGCGTATTGCTTGTAGTAGATGCTTATGAAGGCTGTATGCCACAAACACGCTTTGTATTGAAAAAAGCGTTAGAGCAAAATTTAACACCAATCGTTGTTGTCAACAAAGTAGATAAGGATTCAGCTCGTCCAGAAGAAGTAGTGGATGAAGTACTTGAATTATTAATCGAGCTTGATGCAAACGATGATCAATTAGATTTCCCTGTTGTTTATGCATCAGGTGTAAACGGTACAGCAAGCCTTGATTCAAATCCAGCAAATCAAGAAGAGAATATGAAATGTTTATTTGAGCAAATTATCGAACATATTCCAGCACCAGTGGATAATTCAGAGGATCCTTTACAATTCCAAGTAGCTCTTTTAGATTACAATGACTTCGTTGGACGTATTGGTATCGGTCGTGTATTCCGTGGCACAATCTCAGTTGGGCAGCAAGTATCATTAATGAAGCTTGATGGCACAGTGAAAAACTTCCGTGTAACGAAAATTTTCGGCTTCTTCGGCTTAAAACGTGAAGAAATTCAAACGGCTAAAGCGGGCGATTTAATCGCTGTATCTGGTATGGAAGCAATCAACGTAGGGGAAACAGTATGTCCGATCGAGCACCCAGAGGCATTGCCACCATTACGTATTGATGAGCCAACATTACAAATGACGTTTTTAGTAAATAACTCACCATTTGCTGGACGCGAAGGGAAATGGGTAACTTCTTCAAAAATCGAGGAGCGTTTACGTGCACAATTACAAACGGACGTATCGCTACGCGTAGAAGATACAGATTCACCAGATGCATGGACAGTTTCTGGTCGCGGTGAATTACACTTATCAATTTTAATCGAAAACATGCGTCGTGAAGGCTTCGAGCTACAAGTATCAAAGCCACAGGTTATTATTAAAGAAGTGGACGGCGTGAAATGTGAGCCAATCGAGCGCGTTCAAGTAGACGTACCAGAGGACTGTGTAGGTTCAATCATTGAATCACTTGGTACACGTAAAGGCGAAATGCTTGATATGATTAATAATGGCAATGGACAAGTGCGTATTATTTTCAATGTACCTGCACGTGGCTTAATTGGTTATACGACAGAATTCATGTCATTAACGAAAGGCTTCGGTATCATTAACCATACATTCGATTCTTACCAACCAGTTGTACAAGGAAAAGTTGGTGGACGTCACCAAGGCGTGCTCGTTTCAATGGAAAATGGTAAATCAACAACTTATGGTATGATGCAAGTCGAGGACCGTGGTACATTGTTCTTAGAGCCTGGTACAGAAGTGTACGAAGGTATGGTCGTTGGTGAAAATACGCGTGAAAACGATATTACGGTTAACATTACTAAAATGAAGCAAAAAACAAATATTCGCTCTGCGAACAAAGACCAAACGAATGTCATTAAAAAGCCACGTATTATGACGTTAGAGGAAGCACTTGAATATTTAAGTGATGATGAGTATTTAGAAGTAACGCCAGAGTCAATTCGTTTACGTAAGCAAATTTTAGATAAAAACGAACGTGAACGTATGGCGAAAAAGAAAAAATACGCTGAAATGGAGTAATAACGAAAAAGCATCGAGTGTTATGATGCTTTCCGCCCATTAAAGAGAGAAGCAAATCTATTCATAGCAAAGAAGGGGGAGATGAAATGAGAGAGGGGACAAGAGAAGAGGTATTTGCAGATTTAACTGGTATTGTTCGTTTTATTTATGAGTATTCACCGAGCGATACAGTAGCTGGATATTTCGTGTTCTTCTCAGTTTTTATTTTATCTGCAATTGTTTATAAACTAGGATTTTCTAGAAAAATAAAGCTCTGGCAAAATGTTGTTGTGTATTTTTGTTTATTCTTAGGATGTGTAGTTTTAACGTTCTTTGCTCTGTCTTTACCAATGATTGAAGGATTAATAGTTGCAGCTTTGTTTTTAGCTATTTATAAAATTCGTTTGGCACGCGAAAAAACCACATAGATTATTATGAGGAAAGAAATTAATTTCAAAAGCTAAATTATTAATACCTGTGATGCGTAGATAAAGCACTATATTGCTTTATCTACGTTTTTTGATAGACAAAAATAAAGGAACTTCCTTTTACAATTCATTATATATGTATGAGAAGAGTTATTCTTTGGGGTGTCTTGTGTGCGAATTTCAATGTTTAACGGGCGAAAACACGCATTGGTTGGGCGAATTCACCTGTTCGCTGGGCGAATCGTTGCTGTTGAACTAGAGAGTTTAAAAATACGCGCTGCACTGTCTTTTCCTTCAATCAAAAGTATTTTTGGATGGCTTTTTAAGCTAGCGAACACTTTTTTCCTTTAATGCATACGCTACTCTAGATATAACAGTTGTAGGTAAGGAGGTTTGACAATGTTTAGACGGAGGACGATTAGTTTTTTTGTTATGCTGTCGTGCTTGGTGTTTCTTCTATTAGGTGCTTGTAAACAAGAGGAGCTGACGGAAGTTCGAGTTGGAGAAGTGACGCGTTCTATTTTTTATGCGCCACTTTACGTAGCGATGGAGGAAGGCTTTTTTGAGGAAGAGGGCTTAAA
Source organism: Metasolibacillus meyeri (assembly GCF_003049505.1). GTDB lineage: Bacteria > Bacillota > Bacilli > Bacillales_A > Planococcaceae > Metasolibacillus > Metasolibacillus meyeri. Next base: position 108,276 of record NZ_PYWN01000042.1, on the reverse strand, counting down.
GGTTGATTTAAGGACGATTGCTGGTGGAGATAAGACAATGACGGCACTCTTATCTGATGGTATCGATGTGGCACTTGTTGGCTCGGAAACATCGATCTATGTTAATGCACAGGAAGCGAACGATCCGATTATTAATTTTGCGCAGTTAACACAAACAGATGGAACATTTTTAGTAGCTCGGGAGGCTATTGATGATTTTTCATGGGAAATGCTGAAGGGCTCTGTATTTCTCGGCCAACGTAAAGGTGGCATGCCACAAATGGCTGGAGAATATGTGTTAAGGAAGAATGGCATTGATCCACATAATGATCTCGAGTTGATTCAAAATATTGACTTTGCTAATGTGGCAACAGCCTTTGCTTCGGGTACAGGTGATTTTGTGCAACTGTTTGAGCCAACAGCAAGCTTGTTTGAGCTAGAGGGAGTTGGACATATCGTCGCTTCTTTTGGCGCACAATCGGGTCATTTACCGTACACTACTTTCATGTCGAAGAAAAGCTATTTAGAGAAGCAGGCAGCTACTGCTGAAAGCTTTACACGGGCTATACAAAAAGCGCAAAACTTTGTTTATGCAAATAGTGCAGAAGATGTTGCGAAGTTGATTGCTCCGTATTTTGAGAATACGGAACTATCATTAATTGCTACGGTTGTTGAGCGCTACAGAGCACAGGAGTCCTATGCGAAAAATCCTATTTTGGATGAGGCTGAATGGGAGCTGTTACAGGATGTAATTGAGCAAGCAGGCGAGCTACCACGCAGAATGGATTACAATGAGTTTGTGGATACTTCATTTGCTGAGAAAGCAATGAATTAATATGGCGATATTGACAGTACATCATGTTGATCATACGTATTTTTCGCAAGAAGTAGCAACAGAAGTGCTACGAGATATTCATTTCTCTGTAGCACATGGTGAATTTGTTTCGATTTTAGGTGCAAGTGGCTGTGGTAAATCGACATTGCTTTCAATTATCGCAGGTTTACTTGAGCCAACTAACGGTGATGTGATGATTGAAGGGCATAATCAAAATATATCCATCGGCTATATGCTACAGCAAGATTATTTATTTCCGTGGAAAACGATTGAAGAAAATGTCACACTCGGTTTAAAATTATTGAAATACGATGATGTACAGGCAAAAAATACAGCGCAACAATTGTTGCAATCTGTTGGCTTGCCAAACATTGAAAAAAAGTTTCCACGACAGTTATCAGGTGGGATGCGGCAGCGTGTTGCACTCGCAAGAACCTTGGCAGTAGATCCTAAAATATTATTGTTAGATGAACCATTTTCAGCATTGGATTATAAATCGAAATTAAAGCTAGAGGATTTAGTGTGTGCCATGTTAAAAAGCTATGAAAAAACGGCGGTTTTAGTGACGCATGATATTGGTGAAGCCATTGCTATGAGCGACCGGATTATTTTAATGAGTGCAAAGCCAGGCAGGATTCATAAAATTTTCGATGTGCCGCAGGAGCTAGCTGTTTTAACACCATTTGAAGCTCGTACACATGCAAGCTATGGCGCCTTTTTCCAAAGCGTTTGGAAGGAGCTTGAAAGCCTTGAACATTCAACTTCTTCATGAACAATATAAGAAAGCATTAAAAAAAGAGAAACGTCTTGTTCGTTTCTTTCAGTTAGTGATTATTGTAGGCTTTATTAGTTTATGGGAGCTAGCCTCACATCAACGTTGGATTGATCCACTTATTTTTAGTGCACCTTCCAAAGTATGGCGATTATTTATGGAAAAATGGTCAGATGGGACATTAATGCCACACGTCAATATTACATTGTTTGAAACGGTGCTTGGCTTTATTATTGGTACATTACTCGGTACAATTATTGCCGCAATTTTATGGTGGTCGCCATTTTTCTCAAAAATTGCAGATCCTTATCTCGTCGTTTTAAATGCGATGCCCAAAGTCGCGCTTGGCCCAATTTTAATTGTAGCGATGGGGCCCGGTATGCCATCGATTATTACAATGGGTGCAATTATTTCCGTTATTATTTCCACTATTGTGATTTATACCGCTTTTACAGAAGTTGATGCAAATTATGTAAGAGTCTTACAAACCTTTAATGCCAGTCGAGCACAAATTTTTAAAGAAGCAATTTTACCAGCATCTTTTCCAACCATTATTTCAACCTTGAAGGTTAACGTTGGGTTGTCTTGGGTTGGGGTAATCGTCGGCGAATTTCTTGTATCAGCAAAAGGGCTGGGTTATTTAATTATTTATGGCTTCCAAGTGTTTAATTTTAATCTAGTATTTTTAGCTTTAATGATTATCGCAGTGTTTGCTACAATTATGTATCAGCTTGTAGAAATGATTGAAAAGAAGCTTATGAAAGCAAGATGATCAAATGCTTATTTTATATGTCAGCAGGAGACGATGTTAGAGAAGTAGGCTTATGCCAAGAACCTTGGTGTAAGCCTACTTTTAGTATTCGGAGACGCTTTTCTATGTTGTAAAGCGTCTAGTTGTTGCCCAAAAAAGCAGAGCGACCACACTAACAGCTGCGCCAAGTAAGCAAACGCCTTCCCAGCCAAAGTGCGCATACATCTTAGTTGAAGCGATTGACCCACAAGCACTACCAATCGAATAAAATATCATATAGCCGGCAGTTAAACGACTTCGTGCTTCTTCACGCAATGGAAGGATCATCGTTTGATTTGTAACATGTATTGCCTGTACGGCTAAATCAAGTAAGATAATTCCTATAATTAATGCAAGCAATGATTGCTTTGTATAAATGGTAAACAACCATGAGATGGATAAAAGGACTAACGCTATGCCTGTTGTTCTTTGGCCATAACCTTGATCAGCCAATTTCCCTGCATGTGCTGCGGCCAATGCACCCACTACACCTATAAGACCGAAAGCGCCAATTGTGCTATGTGATAGTGCTAATGGAGGCGTGCTTAATGGTAGTACAAGAGAAGTCCATAAAATGCTGAAGTCGGCAAATATCAGCATTGCTAGAACAGAACGAATACGTAATGTTCTTTCTTCAATAAATAATACAAGCACGGACTTTAATAATTGAAAATAGGAAAGTGATGGTTTCATCCGCTCAACATTGGGTAACAGTTTCCAAAAAATTAAAGCCATTAAAAATGTAAGTATTGCAGAAAATAAATAGACAGAACGCCAGCCAGCAATATCTGTTAGAATGCCTGCAATTGTTCGTGCGAGCAATATGCCAATAACAATTCCACTTGTGACGATACCGACAATACGTCCACGTTCTGTAGAGGAAGCCATTGATGCTGCGAATGCTACAATCGTCTGCGTTATAACTGCGAGTAGTCCAACTAAAGCTAGAGCACTGAAAAGCGCAGTGCTAGTAGTAGCGAAACTAACAAAGACCAAAGCTATTGTCGATAAAAGCATCTGCCCAATAATTAACCGACGTTGGTTCAATAAATCTCCAAGTGGTACAAGTAATAGTAAGCCAAGACCATAAAAAATTTGGGTAATCGTAATAACAAAGCCGATAATTGCTTGGTTAATATTAAAATCATGTGCCAATTCATCGAGTAAAGGTTGGGCAAAGTAAATATTAGCCACTGATATGCCACAAGTTATTGCTAACAATAATGTTATAAAGCGGGGTATAGATACTTGTCGTTCCTCATTAGGTATGTGTGTATTGGTATTAGCACAGAGCGTTTTATGTCCTTGCTCATTCATATGGTTTCCTCCATTTATCATTAGTTGTTTACAGATATATAACATACCGTTCGGTAATTTATTTTTCATGCTAAATATATATGTATTTTTTGGATAATGTCAAGGGTTTTAATATTAATTGACGTAAATAATTATTTTTAATACAATTATTACATACCGATTGGTAATGAAAGTTGCCAACTTACACAATGGAGGATATTTAAATGGCAAGAACGCGAGAATTTGATGAGGAATCAGTATTAGATGCAGCAATGCAGCTGTTTTGGGAAAAGGGGTATGAGGCTACTTCTTTAAGCGATCTTACAGCTAGAATGGGAATTCAACGTCCTAGTATTTATTCAACTTTTGGAGATAAAAAAGAATTGTTTGAAACTGCACTTCGCAAATACACTATGGTTCATGCGTCTAAGGTACGAGCTACACTACAAAGTTGTACGTCTGTAAGGCAGGCGTTTGTCAATTTTTTTGAGGAAGTAGTTGCGGCTAAGTATACAGGCGATTTGAATAGGGGATGTTTTTGTATTAATACAATGGTGGAGCTTGCACCGCATGATGAAAGGTTTGAAATCTTAACTAGAGAGCATCAATTATATTTAGGGGTTATTTTTCAAGAAACAATCGAACGAGGCATCCAATCTGGTGAGCTAGAAGCGAATACAAATGCAAAATCTTTAGCACAAACACTTATTGTTACGTTAATTGGCATAACAGTTATGATGAAATCTCAACCACAACGCTCATTTATTGACAATGCAATCACTGCAACACTGACATTGCTAAAGTGATTAGTTTAACTAGTAGTATGAAAAATTATCAATTTTGATGGTGAATAAAAGAATGCATTTTACTTCGAATATAGGTCGCTTATCTAATGAATCTCCTAAAATCGGTGAGGTAGTAAGCTGCTCAATCAAAATACAAATAGCTGTTGAGAAAGACAAAACCTTTCCCAACAGCTACCACTTATAGATTCTGTATATTTAAAGATTAAATAAAAATCATTCTTACATAATTTAAATGAATTAAAATTCCTCATCAAATTTTGAAGAGGTGCGGAAAAATCGGAACTTTCCTGTAGCAATCCTTTTTTCGGTCTCATCGGCAATGCGTGTATAGCATGGATCACACATATACGTATGGATTGGCCGATTACGCAGCTTTTTAGCAAGAGGTAAATCGTCCTCGAGCTGCTGTATGGTATCACAAATGACGCATTTAACACGCATAACTAAATTTCCTCCTATTGAACGCGAATCGCTTCTACATGTGTAATTGGGTGGTTGACGTTTGAGCCATCGGCAAATAATAAGTGGACAGGTCCATCTTCAGTTAATGGCTTGCCATCGTGACTATATTTAAAAATAAGCGTTTTTGCTTCTTCAATTGAAAAGCGATGTTCTTCTCCGTTACGGCATTCAAAAACAACTTCTGTCGCGCCTTCTTTAATGCCAGCATTGTTTAAAAAAGGTTTAATTTCGATGCCAAATGTCCCTGTTAACATGCCTTTGCGGTCGAATTTTCTTTCCGTTTTTAAAGTAGGAGGGAAGACAGCTCCTTCCATAATTTCACGTGACCAGTGTGCGCCAACCTCGCGTAAATATTTTTCATCGTCTTCTTGTGTTGGCTTTTCGTCGAAGTATGTTTTTAAATCGAGTTTGCGGTCATCAAAAATCCAAACTGTTGGGTCAAGTGTTAAAGTATATGTAACAGCACCTTTAATCGGAATTATACCTTGCATCTTTGTGGAATCCTCCTTCTTACTTACATCAAACTATAGTATACCGTTTTTCTAGCTCAATAATCAATTCGTGGTTATTAATTTCCATTAACAAAAAGTAGCTTGCTTATAGTAGTTACCATGGTTTATCATAAGGAAATACGAGAAAAGAGTAGATTGCTTATATAGATACTTGCATTTTTACTCACTAAAAGATAAAATTTATTAATATACAATCCAAGAAATATCAAATAATGGGGGCGTCCTCATGGATACTAAAACACAATCTTCTTTTCAAGAGAAGGCATTAACATTATTACAGGCGGATGCAGAGAAAATTGCCCGCTTAATTAAAGTGCAAATGGATCATTTAACGATGCCGCAATGTCCTTTATATGAAGAAGTATTAGATACACAAATGTTTGGCTTATCACGTGAAATTGATTTTGCTGTGAAGCTCGGCTTAATTGAACGTGAGCAAGGGAAGGAAATTCTTGATTCGTTAGAAAAAGAATTATCTCTTTTACATGATGCGTATACAGAAAAATAAAAAAACTCAAACGCTTTACGCGCTTTGAGTTTTTTTTCTAAACGAGGTTTTTTTAAATGAAAAAATATTTCGCAACGTATTTCCGCAATTTTGATTACCCGCTATTTATTACATATATTTTATTATGCTTATTTGGACTTGTCATGATTTATAGTTCTAGCATGATGGTAGCGATTATGGAACTCAGACCTCCAGATTATTATTATGCAAAGCAATTAACAAACTTAAAATTTGCAGCAGTCGCATTTTTATTTGGGGCATTTTTTCCTTATAAACATTATAGTAATAAAATGATCCTTGTGATGATGATGATTGTGATGGCAATTTTATTATTTTGGGTTACTTTTTTCGGAGTAGGTAAAGCCGAAACGGGATCGCAAAGTTGGATTTCATTATTTGGTCTTATGAATTTCCAGCCTTCTGAATATGCAAAATTATTCGTCATTCTTTATTTAGCCGGCTCGCTTTATAAAAAAGGATTAAAGGAAAATGCCATTCAAAACGTGCAGCCAAATGATATTATTTATCCAATCTCGATATGGCTGTTAATTTTATTTAGCGTTGGGATGGAAACAGACTTAGGAGCTGTTGCAATTATCGGAGTGATTGCGATGTCTATCCTTATATTTAGCGGTATTCGAGGTAAAACATTAGGAAAGTTTGCAGCGGTATTTGGCATTTTTGGCACGATTATTATCGGTGCTGTGTTAATCATTAAAGATGATATTTTGAATGCCAGTCGGATGGGACGCTTTTTAGTTTTAAAAAATCCATTTGAATATGCTGATGGTTCTGGGTATCAAATTGTGAATGGCTATTTGGCAATCGGGGCCGGAGGGCTTGAAGGTCGAGGGCTCGGACAATCCATTCAAAAGCTCGGTTATTTGCCACACCCAGAAACCGATTTTATTATGGCCATTATCGCTGAGGAGCTTGGGATATTTGGTGTAACAATTGTTATTGCTGGACTCGCCTTTATTGTTTTAAGAGGTTTATATATTGCTATGACCACAAAGGACCCATTAGCACGAATGATTGCTGGTGGGATTGCTGTATGGATTGGCTTTCAAGCATTTTTAAATTTATCGGGTTTATCAGGGATCTTCCCTTTAACCGGTGTTACGTTACCATTTATTAGCTATGGTGGTACGTCAATACTGATACTATCGTTAGCGATGGGAATATTAATCAATATTTCTATGTACTATAAATTTGATAAGCGTAAGCAATCATAGGAGGGGTTTTGGGAAATGAAAAAAATCAGCAAAATATTAGTAGCAAACAGAGGGGAAATTGCAATTCGAATTTTTCGAGCATGTAATGAACTCAATATTAAAACCGTTGCGATTTACTCGCGCGAGGATAGCGGCGCTTATCATCGCTATAAAGCAGACGAGGCTTATTTAGTCGGAATTGGCAAAAAGCCAATTGATGCTTATTTAGACATAGAAAGTATCGTCGCAATTGCTAAGGATGCACAAGTTGATGCAATTCACCCAGGCTACGGCTTTTTATCAGAAAATGTTGATTTTGCTAGACGCTGTGAGGAAGAAGGCATTCAGTTTATCGGTCCAACTTCCGCTCATTTAGATATGTTTGGCGACAAAGTAAAGGCACGTGAACAAGCAATTAAAGCGGATATTCCCGTTATTCCAGGAACAGATGGCCCTGTAGCAGATTTAGCGGAAGTAGAGGCATTTGGTGAAAAGCATGGCTACCCAATTATGATTAAAGCAGCTTTAGGCGGCGGTGGTCGAGGTATGCGTATGGTGCAAGCGAAGGAAGAGCTTGCTTCCGCTTATGAGCGAGCTAAATCAGAGGCGAAAGCAGCCTTTGGGTCTGATGAAGTGTATGTTGAAAAATGCATTGTGAAGCCAAAGCATATCGAAGTGCAAATTTTAGGTGATACAACAGGTGAAATTATCCACTTATACGAACGTGATTGCTCGATTCAACGCCGCCATCAAAAAGTGGTAGAAATTGCGCCATCAAACTCGATTTCTGGAGATTTACGTCAACGTATTTGTGATGCAGCAGTAAAGCTAATGCGCAATGTTGGCTATATTAATGCAGGGACGGTGGAATTTTTAGTAGCAGGTGATGAATTTTATTTCATTGAAGTAAATCCACGAATTCAAGTAGAGCATACAATTACAGAAATGATTACAGGAATCGATATTGTGCATGCGCAAATTAAAGTAGCGGAAGGGCACGCGTTACATTCAGAAGCAATCGCTATTCCTAAACAAGATGATATTCCATTATTCGGTTATGCAATTCAATCACGCGTAACAACAGAAGACCCAACAAATGACTTTATGCCAGACACAGGGAAATTAATGGTCTACCGTTCAAGTGGTGGCTTTGGCGTGCGCTTAGATGCAGGAAATGGCTTCCAAGGTGCTATTGTGACACCTTACTATGATTCACTACTTGTTAAAATTTCAACATGGGGTATGACATTTGGGCAAGCTGCAGCTAAAATGGACAGAAATTTGCGAGAATTCCGTATTCGTGGTGTGAAAACTAATATTCCATTTTTAGGTAATGTTGTTGTACATGAGAAATTTTTAAATGGACAATTTGATACAAGCTTTATTGATTCGACGCCAGAGCTATTCCAATTCCCGGAAAGGAAAGACCGTGGAACAAAGCTATTAAGCTATATTGGTAATGTGACACTTAACGGCTTCCCAGGAGTAGAAAAGCATACAAAGCCAATTTTCGTGCAGCCAAATAAACCTAAAATTGATTTATTAACGCCACCACCTGCTGGTACAAAGCAAATTTTAGATGAGCGCGGAGCAGATGGTTTAGTTGAATGGATTAAAGCACAAGATGATGTACTATTGACAGATACAACATTTAGAGATGCACACCAATCATTGCTTGCTACGCGTATGCGTTCACAGGATATGTTCCAAATTGCAGATGAAACAGCGCGCATGATGCATAATTTCTTCTCGCTTGAAATGTGGGGTGGTGCAACATTTGACGTAGCATATCGCTTCTTAAAGGAAGATCCTTGGGCGCGCTTAGAAAAACTGCGTAAGCAAATGCCGAATGTGCTGTTCCAAATGTTATTGCGCGGAGCAAACGCAGTTGGTTATACGAACTATCCAGATAATTTAATTCGTGAGTTTATTCAAGAATCAGCGGCATCAGGTATTGATGTCTTCCGTATTTTCGATAGTTTAAACTGGATTAAAGGAATGGAAGTAGCAATTGATGAAGTACGAAATACAGGCAAAATTGCAGAGGCGGCAATTTGCTATACAGGCGATATTTTAGATGATACACGTGCAAAATATACAGTGCAATATTATAAAGATATGGCACGTGAACTAGAAGCAGCAGGCGCGCATATTTTAGCGATTAAAGATATGGCTGGCTTATTAAAACCAGAAGCAGCATATCGCTTAATTTCAGAGCTGAAAGAGGCAACAAACTTACCAATTCACTTGCATTCACACGATACGAGCGGTAATGGTATTTTCTTATATGCCAAAGCAATTGAAGCGGGGGTAGACATCGTTGATACGGCTTTAGGTTCAATGGCAGGCTTAACATCTCAGCCAAGTGCCAATTCGTTATATTACGCTACAAAAGGTGGTAGCCGTAAAGTACGTGCAGATATTGAGTCATTAGAGCAATTAAATTATTACTGGGAAGATGTACGCAAATATTATAAGGATTTTGAGAGTGGGATGAACAGCCCGCATTCAGAAATTTATGTGCATGAAATGCCTGGTGGACAATACAGTAACTTACAGCAGCAAGCAAAGGCAGTTGGACTTGGTGATCGCTGGGATGAAGTGAAGAAGATGTACTCACGCGTCAACTTTATGTTTGGGGATATTGTCAAAGTAACACCATCCTCAAAAGTTGTTGGCGATATGGCATTGTTCATGGTGCAAAATGATTTAACGGAGGACAATGTTTTAGAACGTGGACAAGGTATTGATTTCCCAGACTCTGTTATTGAGTTTTTCCAAGGCTATTTAGGTCAACCGCATGGTGGCTTCCCTCAAGATTTACAGCGCGTTGTATTAAAGGAGCGCGAGGCTATTACAGTTCGTCCAGGTGAATTATTAGCACCGGTTGACTTTGAACAGCTAACAACAGAATTAACGGAGAAAATCGGACGTACTGTGACGAAAAAAGATGTACTGGCGTATGCGCTTTATCCGAAAGTATTTGAAGAATACGCAAATATCTATTCACAATTTGGTGATACATCTGTTTTAGATACACCGACGTTCCTATACGGCCTAAAGCTTGGAGAAGAAATTGAAGTTGAAATTGAAAAAGGAAAGACATTAATTGTAAAATTAGTATCGATTGGTGAGCCGCAGCATGATGGTACACGCATCATCTATTTTGAGCTAAATGGACAGTCACGCGAGCTTGTTATTCAAGATTTAACAGTTGAAGCTGATGGAAATATTGCATTGAAGGCAGATCCATCAAATCCAAATCAAATCGCGGCAACGATGCCTGGTACAGTGCTAAAAGTGGTTGTATCAAAAGGTAGCCCAGTGAAGCGAGGAGATCACTTGCTGATTACGGAAGCGATGAAAATGGAGACGACGGTTCAAGCACCGAAAGATGGCATTGTGAAAGAAATTTACACAGCAGCGGGCGATGCGATTTCAACAGGTGATTTACTAATTGAATTAGAATAAAATAAGGCTGATGGGAAATGTAGGCTAGCTCTAACGTTTCCCATCAGCTATTTTCTACTTTAAAAATTAAACAGGGAGAGATTAAAGTCACTTTTGAATAATGAAAAATTTAGTTAGTTTATTCGTCGAAAAAGTTCAAAGGTCATGATTCGCTCAACCAATCGCCAAATTCGCTCAACGAACAGGAGAACTCGCCCAACCAATCCCTATTTTCGCACGTTAAACGCTGTAGTATTGCTATATTAGTCGCAAAAGAGCCGTCTGAAAAGTCATTTTCAGACGGCTCCTTCTTAGTTATTTTCTTTGATTTAAATTGCTACGAGAAACGAGTAGAATCATGTAGCAAAATAGACCGAATAGTAATGAAATGAATAGTGAGTGAAGCAATGAAACGAATAAATTTAATCTTGTCATTACAACAAACATTCCCGCTAGTGCTTGTACCATGACAAGACCGAAAGCGATAATCCAGCCCCAATAAAGAGCAGCTTGATTTTTATAATGTTTAACTGCATGCCATGTAATGTAAGCAATCCAAATGACGATTAGTAATACTGCGAAGCGATGTCCCATTTGTACCCATTCATACATGTTTCTTGGTAATGCAGTAGGGTCGCCATTACGGCAGAATGGCCAATCAGGACAAACAAGACTAGAATCTGTATGGCGTACTAATGCCCCCGTGTAGACAACAAAATAAGAATAGAGCGTAACGCCGATTGTGTGCCATTTTAGTTTGTCACCGATATAAACTTTATCTGCATCGAATTTGCGGTCTACCTCAAATACAATTAATGCTAAAAGCAATACAGCGGCAAAGGAAATTAATGAAATACCGAAATGCAGTGCTAAAATGAAGTCACCCTGTCCCCAAAGTACTTGGGCAGCACCGATTAAAGCTTGTGCAACTAAAAAGAAAATAGCTAGAATACCTAAAAATTTTACTTCACGAATATGACCAAGCGCACGCCAAGTCCATGCTACTAGGAGAACGATAAGAATGGATACTGAGCCAGTTACAGCACGATGAGAGAATTCGATTAATACTTCTGTCGTAATCTCTTTTGGGATTAGTGAACCGTTACAATCAGGCCAATTTCGTCCACAGCCTAAACCGCTATCCGTTTTTGTAACAAGTGCGCCGCCCAGTAGAATTAATAACATGCCAACTGTTGCTGCTACTGCAAGCCACTTTAAATATTTACTATGTTGCAATGATAAGCCACCTACTTTGTCTATCAACATCGCTTAAAAAAGCGTCTCTAGTTTTAGATGATAGCGAATTATAGCGTAAAAGACAACTTCATTTATAGAATGACATTTTAATGTAGAAAGCTTTTCACAAATTGTTCATAAATTCGTGCTGTTACATTCACAAAAGCAATTGTAAAATAGCTTACTATAGAATATGGTATTTCTATATTTCAGAACAGTTATAGACTTTTTCTGTATTCTTCACTGAAATTTCACCAAACGTCTAGAAATTGAAGGCAAATTTCGCTATAGTTATGTTAGCGGAATATGCTTACAAAAATGAAAGGCAGTTTTAAGTAACAATTTAGACCATACTTTTATATTAAAAAATAGAGCGTAGACGATTTCTATCGTACCAAAATCTTCTTGCATTTATTAGACAGATTGTGATCGTTTAATCTAATTTTTCGATTAGCTTTTCCTTGCAGAGGTTATTGAAGGTAATTGAGAGATGCTCTACTTTTAATTATTGAGTCAAATTGTCAAAGCTGTTTATCAATGACGTAAGCGAGATTTTGTAATTTTAGCATTACATAGTGCTAACATGTGAAGAGATACGAGGGTTGTTCAGTGGGCATTCAATGAGTAATTAGAAAATAATATTCGTTCTATTAAATAACATTATACTAGTTGCTCATTTAGGATAAGCTAGTATGGGCAATCCATGTTATTAAAATAATGAGCGTAGCTAAAGTAAAGGTAGTACTATAGCTGTAATTACTCTGAGCCGCTAGATAAGGATTCTTTCTGTAACAAGAATTCATATAGAGAACCACAATCCGAGTCACACATGGAAATACAAAAAAGAAAGAGGGGTTTAATTAAGCTATGATGAAAGGGCTTAAAAAATGGCGTCTATTTTCACTTTTGGCAGTAATGACAGTATTCCTTGCAGCTTGTGGTGAAGAGCATCTTTCCACTTTAAAACCATCTGGTGCAGTAGGGAAAGAACAATTGAATCTTTTGCTGTTAACAACTGTCATCATGACGATCGTAGTAATCATTGTTTCAGTAATTTACTTACTTGCATTTGTTAAATTCCGTCGCTCAAGAGTCGGAGAAGACGTAATGCCGAAGCAAGTAGAAGGAAGTCACACGCTAGAAGTAATTTGGACAGTTATTCCAATTATTTTATTAATCATTATCTCTGTTCCAGTTCTAACAGCTACTTATAAATTTGCGGATGTTGCTGCAATGGAAGAAGTAGATGAAAATGGAGAGAAAACAGCTTTAACTGTTAACGTAACAGCAAAATTATATTGGTGGGAATTTGAATATCCAAACCAAGGAATTGTCACTGCACAAGAGTTAGTTGTGCCGACTGATGAAAAAGTTTACTTTAACTTAATTGCAGCAGATGTTAAGCACTCGTTCTGGATTCCAGCAGTAGGTGGTAAAATGGATACAAACGTGGAGAACATTAACAAATTCTACTTGCAATTTGATAAAGAATCTAAAGATTTAAAAGAAGGCGTATTCTTTGGTAAATGTGCGGAGCTTTGTGGACCATCACATGCTTTAATGGACTTTAAAGTAAAAGCTTTAGAGCCTGAGGCATTTAAAGCTTGGGTAGCAGCAATGCAAGCAACTGAAGGAAATACAGCATCAGCAGAGTCTTCAGATTTAGGTGAAGCGATGTTTGCTAATAGCTGCTTAGGCTGTCACGCAATTTCAGGTGCAGGTGTATCTGGCGCATTCGGTCCAAACTTAACAACGTTTGGTGACCGTAATCGTGTAGCTGGCTTCATGGCTCATACTGTGGAAGATACAGCAGATTGGATTATGGACCCAGAGTACTACAAACCAGGTAACTTAATGACTGGTAAATATAATGTTACAGAGGCAGAAGCTCAAGCAATTGCTGAGTACTTAATGACATTGTCAGTAGAAAAATAATTACAAGAGATAGAAACTTTGAAGGAGGTTAAAGTTGTGAGCTCTGTTGCACAGAAAAAAGGCTTTGGCGCACACGTATGGGACTACTTAACAACAGTCGACCATAAAAAAATCGCCATTATGTATTTAGCTGCTGGTACGCTATTCTTCGCGATTGCCGGACTTGAAGCATTGTTTATGCGTTTCCAACTTATGTTCCCTGAAAGTACATTCGTATCAGCGGGTACTTTCAATGAATTATTAACAATGCATGGTACGACGATGTTATTCTTAGCAGCAACACCGTTACTATTTGCATTTATGAATGCGATTGTCCCGTTACAAATTGGGGCACGTGACGTAGCGTTCCCATTCTTAAACTCACTAGGATTTTGGTTGTTCTTCCTAGGAGCTATTTTCCTTCACCTATCATTCTTCTTAGGTGGGGCGCCTGATGCAGGGTGGACTTCATATGCATCGTTATCTTTATATTCTCCAGGACATGGTATTGACTTCTATGTTCTTGGTTTACAAATTTCAGGTGCTGGTACGTTAATTTCGGGTATCAACTTTATCGTAACAATTATTACGATGCGTGCACCAGGTATGACATTTATGCGTATGCCACTATTTACGTGGACATCTTTAGTATCAAGTACATTAATTTTATTCGCATTCCCTCCACTTACTGTAGGTTTATTCTTAATGTTAGTGGACCGTATGTTTGGAGCTAACTTCTTCGAGCATACTATGGGTGGTAATACAATTATTTGGGAGCATTTATTCTGGATCTTTGGTCACCCTGAAGTTTATATTTTAGTATTACCAGCGTTTGGTTTATTCTCTGAAATTATTCCAGTATTCGCTCGTAAACGTTTATTTGGATACTCTTCAATGGTATTCGCAACAATTTTAATCGGTTTCTTAGGATTCATGGTATGGGCTCACCATATGTTTACAACTGGTCTTGGTGCAACAGCGAACGCTATTTTCGCCGTAGCAACAATGACAATTGCCGTACCAACTGGTATGAAAGTATTCAACTGGATTTTAACAATCTGGGGTGGATCAATTAAGGTTACTGTGCCAATGCTTTATGCACTTGGTTTTATCCCGTCATTCGTAGCGGGTGGGGTAACAGGGGTTATGCAGGCTGCTGCACCGCTTGATTACCAATTACACGATTCTTACTTTATCGTAGCGCACTTCCACTATGTAATCGTAGGTGGTATCGTTACAGCTTTATTCGGAGCGGCTCATTTCTATTGGCCAATCATGTTTAACCGTGCTTTAAATGAAAAGCTAGGTGTAATCACTTTCTGGGTATTCTTTATCGGATTCCATTTAACATTCTTCTTACAGCATTTCTTAGGCTTAATGGGTATGCCACGTCGTGTATTCACGTATATGCCAAACCAAGGTTGGGATTTATTCAACATGATTTCAACAATCGGTGCTGCAATGATGGGTGTAGGTGTAATTTTATTAGTTCTTAACGTATTATTATCAATTAAATCTGAGCCACTTAATCGTCGCGATTACTGGGAAGATGGACGTTCACTTGAGTGGGCACTTGAAACGCCACTACCATTCTATAACTTTAAGCAAACGCCACTTGTACGTGGATACGATCCATATTGGATTGAGAAGCATGAAGGAAATAAAGAAGGTATGATATATGCCGAGCCACTTGGTGATATTCATATGCCAAATAACTCAATTTTACCGTTAATTATCTCAATCGGTACATTTATTGCTGCATTTGGTGCACTATATAGTCCATGGGGCAAACAAGCAATTGCTGGCACAGCTACTAGCGTGTCACCAGCATTATCCGTTGGTTTAATTGTTGTAGGTTTAGGTATTACAGTTGGTGCAATGATAACTCGTTCATTAAAAGACGACTTAGGTTATCATGTACACTTAGCTGAAGTAGAAGCAATCGAAAAGGATTTAGCACAATTCCGTGCAGCAGGTAAAAAAGGAGGTAACAACTAATGGATTTAAATACTAAATTCACTCCTCAAAATTGGCCTGAACATGCTGAACAAGCAACATTGGAAGGGAAAAATAAGTTTGTTGGCTTTTGGATTTTCCTTGCCTGTGAAGTAGTTCTGTTCGCAAGTCTTTTTGCAACATACTTAGCGTTAAAGGATTCAGGTCCTGCTGGTATGGACTTATCAAAATACTCAGCGAAGGCACTTTATGAGTTGCCTTTAGCATTTGCCATGACGATGTTACTGTTAACATCATCATTAACATCAGTTTACGCGATGTACCATATGAAAAACTTTAACTTTAAAGGTGTACAAACGTGGATGGGTATTACAGTAATTTTAGGTATAGGTTTCCTATCTCTTGAAATTTATGAGTTCTATCATTATGTACACATCGGTTTTGGTTATACACATTCAGCGTATTCTTCTGCATTCTTTACTTTAGTAGGAACGCATGGTTTACACGTTATTATCGGTTTAGTATGGATTTCTAGTTTAATTTTCCGTAATATGAAGCGTGGATTAAACTTATACAACGCACCGAAGTACTTTATTGCATCTCTTTACTGGCACTTTATTGACGTTGTTTGGGTATTCATCTTTACTGTAGTTTACTTGATGGGAGTGTTGGGATAATATGGCACACGATACACATTTCGAAGCTCGAACTCAAGTTCAACAAGAATATTACCGCAAAGCAAATGCAGCTAAAATGCGTTCACAAGTAACGCAATTTGCGCTTATGATTTTATTAACTTTCGTCGCATTTGCAGCAGCACTAGCAGATTTTTCACCAAACTTTGTGAAACCTGTAATTCTTTTATTAGCAGGTATCCAAGTAGTACAACAGTTGTACGCATTTATGCATATGGATGATAAGAATGGTCATCACATTGGAGTTATTTCATTCTTCATGTGGGGCGGCGCTTTAATCGCCTTTACATTCTTCCTATGTTTCTTAACAATTATTTGGTGGTAATTAAAAAAGCTGTCGGGAATTAATTTCTCGACAGCTTTTTGTATATATTTTATTTAAGGTTACGAATTCTTTTCATAGCTTCTACAACATTGACTCTATCGCCAAAAGCGGAAAGCCTGAAGAAGCCTTCACCATTCGAGCCGAATCCTGCCCCTGGTGTACCAACAACTTGTGCATTTTCCAAAAGGTAATCAAAATAATCCCATGAGTTCATATTATCTGGACATTTAAGCCAAATATATGGAGAGTTTTCACCGCCAACATGCCAAATGTTTAGCTCTTTTAATGTTTCAGAAATTAGCTTTGCATTTTCCATGTAATAGGAGATATTTTCTTGGGTTTGCTTTAGTCCATCGTCTGAAAAGACAGCCTCTGCGCCTTTTTGTATAATGTATGGTACGCCATTGAACTTTGTTGTTTGTCTTCTTAACCACAGTTTATTAAGTGATGTGTTATCTTTGACAAGTGCATGTGGAACGACCGTATAGCCACAGCGTGTACCTGTGAAGCCCGCAGTTTTGGAAAGAGAGCAAAATTCGATAGCGCATTTTTCTGCCCCTTCAATTTGATAGATGCTTGTAGGTAAGCTTTCATCTTGAACGAATGCCTCATATGCACTATCAAAAAGAATCACAGCATCATGTTGCAATGCATAGGATACCCAGCTTTCTAACTGTTCTTTATTGTAAACTGCTCCAGTAGGGTTGTTTGGTGAGCAAAGATAAATAATATCTGCTTTTGTATTTTCATCAGGAAGGGGAAGGAAGCTATTTTCCTCAGCACCATTTGAATAAATAATCGTTCTTCCTACCATTATGTTTGTATCTACGTAAACAGGATAGACAGGGTCAGGAACAAGAACGGTATTATTAATATCGAAAATATCAAGAATGTTTCCGATATCACTTTTGGCACCATCGCTTATAAAAATTTCTGTATTGGAAAGAGTGACGTTCTTTTTAGCGTAATAATTACTAATCGTTTGACGAAGGAATTCATAGCCTTGTTCTTCACCATAGCCTTTAAACGTACTTTTCTCGCCTTGCTCAGCAACAGCCTTGTGCATTGCTTCTACAACAGCAGGAGCAAGTGGTAAAGTGACATCACCTATGCCAAGTCGAATCACTTCTTTTGTAGGATTTTGTTCTTTAAATGCGTTTACCTTTTGTGTTACAAGAGAAAAAAGGTAGCTATCTTGAAGCGCTAAATAATTTTGATTAATATTCAATCTGTCGTCCTCCTTGTGATTGCTCTCTGGCTTATATATTAATTGTACCTTCAAATACTTTTGTACAGCTGCCTGTCATAAATACCGTGTCATCAGTATAATGAATTGTAAGGACGCCACCTAAAAGCTCAACATCTATATCCGAGTTTTTCTCGCAGTGTCCATTTAACACCGCTGCAACAGCTGAGGCACATGCTCCAGTCCCGCAGGCAAGCGTTTCACCACTACCACGTTCCCACACTCTCATTTTTAAACGATTGCGCTCTACCACTTCGATAAACTCTGTGTTGATGCGGTCAGGGAAGAGGGCGTTGTGCTCAAATAAAGGGCCAATTTCTGACAGCTTTACATTGTCCACATCATGACAAAATACAACACAATGTGGATTGCCCATTGAAACACAGGTAATTTCATAATTTTCTGTGCCGACTGTTATAGGACTTGCGATAATGCTTTCTCCTTCTAGTAGAACGGGAATTTTTTCAGGGATAAGCTCAGCTTTCCCCATGTCGACCTTCACCTTTTCTACAAGCCCATTTTCTATGTACAGGCTCAACGTTTTAACACCAGAAAGTGTTTCAATAGTTAGTTCTTCCTTTGCTACAATTGTGTTATCATATAAATATTTAGCGACACATCTTATAGCATTTCCACACATTTTCCCTTCACTGCCATCAAGATTAAACATGCGCATTTTCGCATCAGCTATACTTGACGGCATTATTAAAACAATGCCATCACCCCCGATGCCGAAATGTCTATCAGAAAGCGTGATAGCAAGCGTTTCAGGAGATTCAATTACAGTGTCAAAGCAGTTGATATAAATATAGTCATTTCCTAGACCGTGCATTTTTGTGAATTTTAATTCCATAAATTCACCCTTTCTAGATTGTTTTGTGAAATTAAACAAAGGGATGGTTTATCACGATAACTCGAGGTTAATCTGTGGTTGTAATATTTCTAAAGAAGGCTATTCACCCAAGGCAACAGAAATCAGCTGCTTTTTTAGCCTATGTTTAAAAAAGCAGAATAATTAGCATATTCATTTTAGAAAATGGTATTTCTTCTAGCAACCACATTTTTTAGTGATAAAGCAAAGGAATATATTTCATACTATTTAACTTTGTTTAATGTGCTAAAAGCATACAGCACATGTTGTTTTGCTGTCAACAATAGAACTAATTCTAAAATTAGATAGGTATTATGCCAAAACGTATTGCCATTTGAGCCATCTTGACTTGAAAATTGCTGTAATTGTCATAGTTCTTCTATTGATGTTATGGCTTATGGCACTTTATAATAGAAGTATTGAAGTAAAAGGAGCGCGGTAGTATGCCATTGAGTATTTTTGGATTTCAGGCATTGTGGAGTCCTTATTTTATAGGTGTTATAATATTTTTAACAGTTATCTATTTTTTAGTAACGGTTACATGGCGAAAAGATTTTAAAGTAAGTGAGCCTTTGAAAAAAAGCGAGGCTATTTATTTTCTATTAGCTATGATTGTTCTTTATGTTATTAAAGGCTCTCCCGTCGATTTATTAGGTCATATTATGTTTACAGTGCATATGATCCAAATGGCATTTTTATTATTGTTAGTGCCTATATTTTTGATTAAAGGGATACCTTGGTGGGTGTGGAGTGTCGTAGTCAATGCCCCTGTTGTAAGAAAGGTTTTTAAAATCTTTACACAGCCATTAGTTGCAATTTTTCTTTTTATCGCATTGTTCTCGTTTTATCATATCCCATCTATTTTTGATACGATTAAGCTGAGTGAAACAGCGCATGGCTTATACACATTCGTTTTATTTGTTGCTGCAGTTTTCATGTACTGGCCTTTATTAAATACAGTTGAAGGGCAGCATCAGCTTAAGCCATTATATAAAATTGCTTATATAATCGGAAATGCAGTATTAATTACGCCAGCCTGTGCCTTAATTATTTTTGCATCAAACCCAATGTATGCAACATATACAGATGCTGATGTATGGTTGAAGGCAATGGAGCTATGTGTGCCTCAATCAACATTATCAGGGTTATCATTATCAGGGCCAGAGTTATTTTCTTCGATGAGTCCATTGAGTGATCAGCAAGTTGGTGGCGTTTTGATGAAAATTATTCAGGAAATTATTTTTGCTGTTATTTTAGCTAGAGTTTTCCGTAAGTGGTGGAATAGTGAAAGAAAAGACCCTGACGAAATTACAGCTAATGCTTTAAAGGAATTTCAACAGCAAACGATTTATAAATAAGATAGAGAATTGGAGAATGGGAAATGGGTGTACCACTTTTACCTACAATCAGTACAACTTTTATCGTAATTAGTGCCGTTTTAGTTGCGATTGGCTGGTATTTAATCTATAAGCGAAAAATCGAGGCACATAAAAAAGTAATGCTAGCAGCAGGTGTAGCTGCGTTAATCTTCTTTATTATTTATGCATCGCGTACAATTTTTGTTGGAAATACGGCCTTTGGTGGACCAGATGAAGTAAAAATATACTATACCTTCTTTTTGGTTTTCCATATTATTTTAGCTACTGTTGGAGCAGTATTTGGGATTGTTAGTATTTTATCTGGTTTAAAAACAAACTTAAAATTGCATCGCCGTATCGGACCAATTACAAGCCTTATTTGGTTTTTCGTCGCAATTACTGGTGTAGCGGTATACATGCTGCTATATGTTATTTATAAAGGCGGAGAAACGACTTCAGTGATTAAGGCAATTTTAGGGCTTTAGTAAGTCCGAACTACAAAAGATATTATAGCGTAAAAATTGAAAAGTCCTCTAACCTGAAATTTCTTGGGTAGAGGACTTTTTTATATATGTAGCTTGAGTTACCTTCAATTAGATTTCTCATCGTCTATTATTGGTAAAATGGTAGAGTTTTTAACTTCCCTCAAGGATAAATTTGTTTGTATTTTAGATATGCCCAGCTTATTTAATTTCCTTATAAAATAATCTAACTCTTTTCTATCCCGAATGACCGCTTTTAATAAATAATCATGCTCACCAGTTAAACAATGACACTCTAATATTTCAGGCATTGTCGCTAGCGCATTTTCAATCTTTTCTAGCAGTTCAGATTGATGGATATTTGTACTAATAAAAATATAGCAGAGCAAATCAAATCCAAGTTTTTCCTGATTTAAAATAGCTACTTGCCGTTCAACAAAGCCTTCATTCTCTAGCCTTTTAATTCTAGTATGTGTAGCTGGCGATGATAAATTGACACGTCTTGCTAATTCAGCATTACTAATATGTGATTCTTTTTGAAGCAAGTCCAAAATTTCAATATCAATTGCATCTAATACTTTACTTCCATAGGACTCCATAAAATTCCCTCCTTAATAATCATTCAAAATATAGGTTATATCCAGTATATATTCCGAATGTTATTTCATCAATATTAAACTTAAACTAACTTTATTTTGTTTTTATTCAAAATGAAAAAACATTATTTTGTATTATACATATATCAATTATAATCATTATATAGTGATCCTTCAATCAATGAGCGTTTTCGCATGTTTCGTCCTGATTGATGATAAAGGAACATAAGTTAAGCACTTCACATTCTGTACTTGTCACTTTGCTTGCGGCACATAAAAGATTGCCGCTGACGCTACGCTTTCGCACAAAAAATATCTGTGAATACGGGATAAATGTCATTGCGCAATGGCTTCTATTTTCAGTGATGAAAAGAAAGGAACTAATATGATATGCCCAAACGTTATGTAATATTATTGCTTGTTACAAGCTTATTTTGGGGAGGCAATTTTGTTGTTGGAAAATCCCTCGTAGAGCATGCTTCTCCATTAACATTAACAAGTTTAAGGTGGTTAATCGCTATTCTTTGTCTTTTTCCAATCGTTTTGTGGAAAGAAAAAAAGTTACTTCCACCACGACAAGCTCTACTCCCACTAATTTTAATGGGAGGAACTGGAGTTGTTTTATTTAATATATTTCAATTTTTAGCATTAGAGCAGACAACATCCACAAATGTTGGTTTAATTTCTACATTGATTACGTTATCGATTGCGATCTGTTCATACATCTTTTTAAAAGAAAAGATAAATCTCTTGCAAATATGTGCGATGCTTATTTCCTTATTTGGCGTTATTTTAGTACTCTCTCAAGGGGAATTTGGATTACTTCTATCTGCTAATTTTAACAAAGGAGATTTATGGATGATTGTTGCGGTCTGTATATGGGGTATATATTCTATTTGTAGTAAATGGGCAATGCAAACAGCTTCCCCTTTAATGTGTACATTATATTCAGGGGTTTTTGGCCTTATTATTTTATTGCCTTTTAATGTGCTAAACTTTTCGATTACGAATATAAACGCTTCCTTTATTCAAGCATTGTTCTATACAGGTGTCATTTCAACTGTTGTTTGCATGTTGCTATGGAATATTGGTGTACAAAAATTAGGAGCTACGACAGCAGGAATCTTCTTGAATTTTAACCCTATATTTACCGCTATTTTAGCATTTCTTTTTTTAGGTGAACAATTGACATGGATACAAGGGCTAGGAGGAGTTTTAGTAATAGCAGGATGCTATTTATTTTCTCATTTTAAAAATAAAGTGGCTTTAAAAAGTAATTATCGCTTAAAAAAAGAGACGGCAGTATCATCGTAATTAATTAGATAAATGAATAAGGAGCTGACTGGAAATTAATCTCGGTCAGCTCCTTTATTTTGGGAAAAATTAAATACCAAATTCAGTTAAATCTTTGCGAACGTCTGCTAAGATTTTTTCACAATCTTTGACTAAATGAGCAGGGAATACTTCGTCTGTGTATTCTACACCATGCGGATAGTAGTATTTACCAATAACAGGTTTAAGTAATTTTAATGTTGCATCATGAGCGCCTACATCACCTGAAATAGCAGTGCAGAATAAACGTAAATAGTAACGTCCTTCACGTACATCAAATCGACGATCGAAAGTCATACGATCATAATCCCAAGCGCCATGACATTCTAAGCCATGGTTTTCTAAAAGTCTTGTCAACACTTGTTGATCAACTACTACGTCTTCAAGATTTGTGTTTTCAAAATACATTGCATAATCCTCCTCTAAAAAAATCGTACATACTATATATGCTCCATTTTATAATAGAGCAAATTCAGCTTTGTTGCAATGACAACATTGTGTCAAGCTTGCTTTAATTGCTATAATAAGATAGTAAGAAACATAGCTAAGGAGGTACAAATGGAATCCCTTTTCCGAATTTTAATTATTGTGGCCTTTTTAGGCATTATATATTACTACGCAGGTCCTAATGCTAAGCAGCATAGTCCGCTAGAAGGACCTAGTATCGTGCAACAGCCGATTTTGGAAAACAAAGCCATTATCGACAACGAAGATGCTTTAACACGACCTACAGAAGGTTTATCAACATATATAGGGAAATCAAGTAAAGATATACTCTCTACATATGGTCGACCTACGCGTATTGACAAAACACCATTCCATTATAAATGGTGGGTCTATCATAATAAAGATGGATTTAAAATGTTTGGTATTGCAGATGATACAGTCGTGCAAGTTTATACAAATAGTTTGAATATGAATGTTGCTCCTTATGAAATTGGGCAAGTGCTGGGCGATATTTATCGCATGACAATTATTGATTCAGAAGTAACGGCTCAGATTGACGATAATATTTATATGTTTGCAATGAATGATTATGATTTGCATAGTCGTATATTAGTGAAGTTTCAAGATATTTTTGCTCAGCTTTATATTGATACAGAAACAGAAAAACTAATTGGCATCCGCTACTTAGATAAGAAAACGCTTGTGACACATAAGCCTTATGAAATGCAATTTATTGGAGAAATGATTCATGCACCTGTGCCATCTTCCTATCATCAGCTATATATTCATCAGGCAAATGCTGCGCAGTTGGCAGATTTAACAAATGTTTTTAGGGAGCAGTATGGGGTGCTAACATTAGTGAATGACTTGATGTTAAATGATGTAGCCATGAAGAATAGTGAGAATTTATTTTTGCAAAGCACAACAACACAGCAAACAGAGAGTAGTGATATTTCATTAAAGGAGCGTTTATCTGCTTTGGATATTCAATTTAAATCAGCAAGTGAAATAACCGCTACAACTTATATCGATGTTGTTGAGGCAATGCATGGCTGGTTAAATTCAAAAGAGCATCGAAAAGTATTGCTAGATGAAGGCTTTACGCATATAGGCACGGGTGCGTATATGGATTATTATACGCAAATATTAGTTACTAAAAATGGTCGGGATGTATCAGGAATGCAGTAGCAATTATCGCTTCTTTTCATACAGTAATGAAAAGGAGTGAACTAAATGTGCAGCTAGCTGAATTGTTAAAAGATTGGCCATGTATTGTGAAAGGCTCAATTCGGGAGCAAGTAACAGGAATAGATGATTATGCGCAAAATATTCAGCAAGGTTATATTTATGTGCTGCGAAAAGGAAAAAAGTTCAATGGTCGGACATTTTTACAGCAGGCAATTCAAAATGGGGCGAGCGCTGTCGTCGTAGAAGATGATGCATTGCTTGACTTAAAATTGACTGTTCCGATTGTTTGGGTGCCAAATAGCATGCAATTTTTATCATTTGCTAGTGCAAAGTTACGAAATTTCCCCGCAGAGGCTTTAACAGTTATAGCGATTACAGGGACAAATGGTAAAACAACGGTCAGCCACTTTATTAGTCAAATGCTCCAAATGCAAGGAAAAAATTGCATTGTCATTGGAACGAACGGTGTATTTTTAAACGGGGAGCGTTGGTTAACTTCCTATGAATCCTTAACAACATTACAGGCAAAACAGCTACAAGAAATATTTCAACTTGCTGTGCGGCAAGGTGTTGATTATGCGATTTTAGAAGCTTCCTCGATGGGGTTGGCGAATTACCGATTGGATGATTGTGCGATTGATGTCGGTATTTTTTTAAATTTATCAGCAGAGCATATCGAAGACCATGGTTCGCTTGAAAATTATAAAAAAGCTAAGCAGCGGCTTGCGATATTGGCGAAAAATGTCGTTTTAAACGGAGATGATCCGTTCAGTCGCTCTGTTGGAATAAATTTGAAGAAAAAAACGGTGCTATTTGGCTCAAAGGGACGAGTTGATATGCAATGGCAGCTGTTGACTGAAAGCGAAGGGCATAGCACATGCTGCCTGCAATACAAAGGGGAGGAACACATACTTGTACTCCCCTTTATAGGTGAATATCAAATCCAAAATACCTTGGCAGCACTTGCTACATTGTATATATTAAATTTCGACATTGCACAGTTGATTCCAGGCTGCTTGCATTTAAAGCTACCTGAGGGACGTATGCAGGAAATCGAGAATGATAGAGATTTGCGTATCATTATTGATTATGCACATACACCAGCAGCGTTAAAGGCGGTGCTCCAAGCATTAAAACAGGAAAGGGTGCGACTTGTTTTTAGCTGCGGCGGAGAGAGAGATAAAGATAAAAGGCGAAAGATGGGCACAATTGCATCAACCTATGCTTATAAAATTTATTTGACGACAGATAATGCTAGAAACGAAAAACCATCGGACATCAATGCGCAAATAAAGTCGGGCTTTTATAGCGAGCAGCCATACGAGGAAATAGAGGATCGAGCAAAGGCGATTGAGAAAGCAATTCGTGAGGCAAAGCGCGGAGATGTCGTATTAATTGCTGGAAAAGGCCATGAGCAAACACAAACAATCGGCTCTACAACAATTCCTTTTTCGGATAAGGCTTGTGTAGAAAGTGCTTTACGGATTATTAATTGATGGAATATTCTATCTTTTGTTGTTACTTTCTAATTTTTAGACTACAATATATTGAATAAAGATGAAGGTAGTTGTCCGAAAAGCAGGCTAGCGCACCGCTTTTCGGACAACGATATGCTTTTATTGAGATATTCATCAGTTAGAAAAGTGATTGTCTTCTTTGAAATATTGACAACGCAGGATTCACTGCCTTTGCATTCACTTTTAAAATGAATAAGTAAAACTAGGTTTTCGTTATTTGGAGGTATTTTTGATTCTTTGGAAATAAGGAGGATTTTATTTGAAAAAGCAATTGTTCATTACGCGTAAATTACCATCGCATATTATAGAACCTTTACATACTTATTATAATATTGTGGAATGGCCTGAAGAGGAGGCCGTGATGCCACGTGAGAAGCTTTTAGCAGCTGTGAAGGATTGCGAAGCGCTATGGGTGACGTTAGCTGATCAAGTAGATGCAGAGCTTTTGGCGTATGCACCGAATTTAAAAATAGTTAGCACATTGTCTGTAGGCTTTAATAATATCGATATGAACGCGCTGCGCGGTCGAGGGATAATTGCAACGAATACGCCAGATGTGTTAACAGATACAACAGCCGATTTAGTATTTGCTCTATTGCTAGCTACTGCTCGTAGAATTCCGGAGGCAGAACGCTATTTACGCGAAGGGAAATGGCAAGGCTGGTATCCTTTGCAACTTGTTGGCAAGGATGTAGGTGGTGCGACAATAGGTATCATTGGACTTGGTAGAATTGGTCAGGCTGTAGCAAAGCGGGCATTAGGCTTTGATATGAAGGTACTTTATCATAATCGCAATCGTAAACTTGCGGAAGAAGAGCGATACGGTTTTCACTATAGAGCGCTTGAGGATTTGTTACAGGAATCGGATTTTGTTGTCGTTATGACGCCATATAGTAAGGAAACAGAGGGACTTATTGGTGAGCGAGAGTTGGCGTTAATGCAGGAAGATGCCGTATTAATTAATGTGGCACGCGGAGGTATTGTGAATGAAACAGCTCTTTATGATGCATTGAAAAATAACAAGCTATGGGCGGCAGGATTAGATGTTTTTGAACAAGAGCCAGTTGCTTTACAGCATCCTTTGCTAACATTGCCGAATGTCGTAGCCTTGCCTCATATCGGTAGTGCTTCTTTACAAACAAGGACAGCGATGATGAATTTAAATGTACAGGCATTGCTAGCCTATGCACAAGATGAGACGATATTGAATCGAGTTGATAGATATTAGGAAAAGCATTCCGATTCCACATCCCTTATTTTTCTGTTATGATAATAACAGACTGGAGGAAAAAAGAATGTTAATGACTTCTGAATGGGCATTTATTTTAGATGAAGCGGATGAGCTAAGTGCGATGATTCTTTCTTCAGGGCCAGTAAAAAGGCTGAAAGAGGCATATGCAATAGTTTACACAGATGTCGAACTTGCTAGTCAAATTCAAGCATTTGGGCGAATGAAGGAGCACTACGAGGATGTGCAACGCTTCGGTAAATATCACCCAGATTATCATACAATTATGAAAAAAATACGTGAGCAAAAGCGAGCATTAGATTTGGATGATCGCATTGCTGCTTTAAAGCTAGCAGAAAATGATATGCAAGATTTATTGGACGAAGTTAGCCTTATCATAGGGCGTTCCGTTTCAGAAGCGGTAAAAGTACCAGTAAGCAATCCATTTTTCAATAGCGGTAGTAGCTGTGGCACAGGCTGTGGTACAGGTGGTAGCTGTTCTTGCTCGGCGTAGAGTAAGTTAATAAGGCACATGAAATCAATTTGATTTCATGTGCCTTTACTGTTCACGCTTCTTTATACTTTAATAACACAGGCTGTGCCAAATCTGGACGGTCTGTAATAATACCTTGTGAGCCTGTGCGTAATAAGCGACTCATTGCAACTAAATCATTGACTTCTTTAAAGAAAATCGCTACATTTAACCCATTTAAAAATTGCATAAACTTCGCTGAATCAAATAGAATAAGAGCCGATTTTGTTGGGACAATGAACACATCAGCTTTCGGGCTAAATAAATGACCGAATTGACTTGTAAACGACGTGTAAGCTTTTGTAGCCTCACCTTCACCAGCGCCTAAGACAATTTGATTTTGTGCATATAAATTAAAGCGTTCAATCTGCTCATTATAAGGGCTTGTTACGACAACTTGTGGAGCAAGATTAAATTCCTCAATGATGCGCCATAGCTTTGATGGGATTAAGCTACCTTCATATGTGTCAGGGCTATCTTGGATATTTAAAATAAATTTCTTATCTTGATATTTTTGTAATATTTCTTGTAATGTCGCAACAGAGATTTGCTCATTGGCAAATGGTTGATGACCTTCTAGATCCTCAAATTTTACACCAAAATTAATTTCTTGAAGCTCGGCTAGCGTGAAATCTTTAACGAAGCCAATCGCGGTAGATGTGCGTTCTAATGTTTCATCAGTAAAAGCGATAATTTCCTCATCTTTCGTTAGGCGTAAATCTACATAAAAGCCATCAACCCCTAGTTCAGCTGCCTTATCGAATGCTAGAATTGAATGTTCTGGTGCTAAATGAGCACCTCCACGATGTGCAAAAATTAATGGTTTTCCTTGTAGCAAATTTTTTGTTTGACGCTTTTGTGGCTTAACTACTGCTTTAGAGCCAGCCCAGATTGCTGCGCTCGCTGCAGCAATTGCAAGTGCAACCTTTGTTTTTTTCCCCATATGCCTTCCTCCTCAGATTCTTCCATCAATCATTGTGAACTGAAAACAAATAAGCTGTATAGAAACTATTTTATCCTGCATTAACAGGCAATAAGGCTCCTCACCTCAAAAGTTTAGGTGGAGATAGCTACCTGTAAAAGCCAGATTAGAGGCCAACATGATGTTGGTCACACAAGCGTTTTAAATGATTGTGTTCCTCTAGCAACAAGCAGTGGAGGGCATGCGAAAATCCCCCTCTGATTGAAGTTTCACTTTATTTACAATAAGCCTATTATTACTCATTATAGCTGAAAATGTTATCTACTGTCTAAACTCTGTTGCCATCAAATTAGACATTTGGTATGCTTTTATCATGATTCAGTTGTAAACATCCACTTCTATAAGATAAGGAGACGATGAGTTCATCGTGGTAGCTTGTGTTTGGCAGAATGAATAATAGCTCTTTATTAATTGGCTCTAGTACTTTGTTGAGCGTTTACGGAGGCTGTTGGATGAAGAAATGAGGGGATTTTATGAACGAAAGACAGGGACTTATTGTTTACGTTAATCAATTGAAGCATGCCAAATCTTTGCGTAAGTATGGACATGTTCACTATATTTCAAGAAGATTAAAATATGTTGTGATGTATTGTCAGCGGGAAGATATCGAAGCGATTCAAAATAAATTACAACGCCTTCCATTTGTAAAAGACGTTGTAGAATCATTCCGTCCGTTTTTAAAAACGGAATTTGAAAATGCGAAGCCTGATAAAGCGAAGGAATACGATTATAAATCGGGCTTATAATGCATGCATAGCAGGAATGTAGTGATTTAATCGCAAAATGCCAATTAAGTATTGGTAAAATAAAGTTGTTTCAGTAAAATTAGAAGAATGCTTTACTTCAAGATAATGTATTTGCTGATTTACTTGTTCAGAAGCTTGTTTAAAAATTTCTAAGCGCTGTGATGGTTTTTCCTCACTATAAGGAATTCCTTCACGGCAAATGTAAATCGGCATGAATTTGCTTTCTTGTGCTGGTTGTAAAGCAATTGCGAGTGAGGCGTATGTTTTGCCTTCCTTTTGTGAAGTAAAGAGGAATGCGCGATGGATACGAGCTTTATTTGTATCCATGAGCTCACAAAGCTCAAAAACGTCGCCATAGCCTTGCCCTAATTCGATAAATTGTTGAATCATTATAAATCACACCTTTCCACCAATAATAGTATCATGATGCAGGAGGATGAGCACATGAAATTTGCCGTTAGTTTTTTTGTTATATTAGTTAGTACAATAAGCGCACTGCTTTTTATGCAGTTTCAAGTTTACTCGGATCAAATTGATTTAGATGAGCATGCGTTTAACTATTCACAGGAAATTGAAATTGTTTATCGTGGCGAAAGCTTAGATATCCGTCACCATTTCAAAAATTTACCGAATGATGATGTAACGATTGTTTGGCCAAGCAAGGCTGAAAATCCAAATTGCTTTATTGAAACAGAGTATAGCTGTTCCCGTTTAAGTGAAGATTTAAATACTTTTAATAGTGGAGAGAATCGAACACAGTCACTATCTTACATAATCCCTTTAAATGGTGGTCTTAAATCGAATCACTTAATGGAAGATTTATTTATTAAATTGAAAAATGGTACTGTTAAATTTTCAACCGTACATATTTCAACA
Source organism: Metasolibacillus meyeri (assembly GCF_003049505.1). Lineage (GTDB taxonomy): Bacteria > Bacillota > Bacilli > Bacillales_A > Planococcaceae > Metasolibacillus > Metasolibacillus meyeri. Next base: position 78,125 of record NZ_PYWN01000042.1, on the reverse strand, counting down.
GATAGTGATATTGGTGGTCAGTGGGTGACTGGTTTACCGTTAATTGGGCAACAATCATTATCACTTGTCAATTATTCAATGTTCAGTGGTGAAGGGGAAGTGCAAGACCTTTACTGGAGAGCGGGGAATTTGGCATTACAGCAAGTGACAAATACCGTTTCTGTATATGCTAAAGATCCAACCTCTACCGCTTTTAATGAAAAGCTAGCACAGCTTAAATTTTTAAATGATGAGCATATCGCTGTTGTCGAAGGGGAAAATAATTCAAAGCTACAAGGCGAGCGTATTTTATTTTTACCGCAAATAACAACGAAGCAGATTCAACAGCATGTTATATTTGCCCAATTAAACGCGATGTATGACTTTGTTGACACACCGAGATGGATAAAGGAAGTTGTTGCAAGCTATTTAACTGGAAGTTCTTTAGGTGGAGAGCGTGCGACAGCAATTATTCAAACGTTGACAAATCAAATGACGGATGAGCAGCTGAAAAAATGGCATGAGCAATTGGAGGCATTACGAGGCAAAGAAGTAACACCAAGTATTTTAGATGAAGCTTTATCTACTGTCTTCGGCATCCACACGTCATATTTTTCATTAAATGTGAATTCTAATGAAATATTCCCGTTTTTATTCAATGATAAGCGTGATGTTTATATAGATGGAGAACAACAGGAAACGATTGATGTGATTTTTAAGGATGGACTTGTTTTATATTCAGCGCAAGAATTGCTGAATGAGTTAGGCTATAGCGCTACAAAAGGTCCTAGAGGCTATTATGTTGAGAGTGAGACACGTGCTTTCCGTTTCCCTAATGAACCAGGTTTCTATGTCTTTAATCAACGTCGTTATAACGCAATTTCAGAACCGATTGTTCAAGTAGCAGGACAATATTATATCGAGGAAACATGGCTACAGCGTCTGTTTTTAGTAGAGATACAAAAGACAGAGGAAAATATTAATTTACTTACTACTGAAATTCAGTAGGATGAATAAAGGTTTGGTGAAAATATGCGCGTCGTAGCAGGAGAACGAAAAGGAATGCCGTTAAAGGCAATAGATGGCACAACGACAAGGCCGACAACAGATAAAGTAAAGGAATCTTTATTTAATATCATTGGTCCGTTTTTTGATGGTGGTATTGCATTAGATTTATTTGCTGGTAGTGGAGGGCTAGGTATAGAGGCGCTTAGTCGAGGCGCTGAGAAAGCCATCTTTGTTGAAAAGGATGGACGCGCTTTTCAAGTGTTGCAGGAAAATATAAAAAAATGTCGTTATGAGGGTGTGACGGAGCTTTTCCGAACAGATGCAGTGCGCGCAGTGAAGGGTTTACTAAAGCGAGAAATCACACTTGATTATGTATTTGTAGACCCTCCTTATCATAAACAGGCGTATTATGATTTGGTAACACAACTTGTAGAAAATGATAAAGTAGCAAAAACAGGTATTATCGTCTGTGAGCATGCAAAGGAAGTAGCATTACCTGAAAATTACGGTGCATTTCAATTAACGAGGCAAGAAACATATGGGGCAGCGATTATATCAATTTATCGTTGTATAGAGGAAGAGGGAGAAAACGTTGGCTGAAAAAATTGCGGTAGTACCGGGGAGCTTTGACCCTGTTACGAACGGGCATCTGGATATTATTAATCGAGCAGCAGATATTTTTGATATTGTTTACGTAGGGGTACTCAATAATTCATCAAAGCAGCCATTATTTACGATTGATGAGCGCATTCATTTGATAAAAGAAATAACGAAGAATCGACCAAATATTCGCGTTGAAAGCTCTACAGGCTTATTGGTAGATTATGCAAAGGAAAAAGGAGCACAGGCCATTGTACGCGGCTTGCGTGCAGTATCTGACTTTGAATATGAAATGCAAATTACATCGATGAACCGTGTGCTTGATGAAAGTATCGAAACATTTTTCATTATGACAAAAAATCAATATTCCTTCCTGAGCTCCAGTATTGTAAAGGAAGTAGCAAAATATGGTGGCAATATCGGAGAGCTTGTGCCGCCTCTTGTCGAGCAAGCGTTAAAAGAGAAGTTCAATCAAAAATAATTAGAGGTTATTCGAAAAGTCCACTTTTCGAATAACCTCTTTTGCATTCAATGAGCGAATTGGAACTTTAGAATTAAATAAAAATTAACCAATACGCTGCTGGAATAATTGCTACATAAAGGAGGCGCATGTATATATAGGGACGAAAAGCAATTGCATTTGATTTGGCAATTACGAGCACCTGCATATGGATGCTTAAGCTTTGCGCGGTTAAGCCTGTTACGAGCGCTAATAGTAGCAGCTTGCCTTCGTAACTTTGCTGCATTAACTGCAATCCGTTTGTCATTTCGAGTAAAGAGGCAAAGAAAATTTGCAAATTGTTATTCAAAGTGAAAAAGTGATTCATACTATGCAATAAAACAGCATAAATCGTTGTGAAAAACACGATTGTCGCACAAACAATTAGCACGGTCGGCACGCTATCCTTTATGCTATGTGCAAAGGCGTGACGCGCAGTAACAGACTGTGCTAACTTTGAAGTTTTTTGATGTGGCAAAGCAATATAAACGATACAAAGCAATACCAGTGAGAAGATATGTAGCACAATTAAATATTGCCAGCCTATTGTGACATCATTTATTAAATCTAAACTGACGAAGCCTATAACAAATAAAGGGCTTGGACAGTGGCAAATACCGAGTAAAATAGCCGCCTCCTTTTGCGACAGCTCCTTTGATTTGAAAAGTTGAGCAATAGCCGCTGCCCCTGTTGGAAATCCACCTAAGGCACTAATCGCATATGTTTTCATATATAATAAAAATGGGTGTGCAGTATATTTACCTGTAATGCGCAGTAGCCAGCTTGTTAAAATTAAATACGGCAACAAGTATGGAAACAAAGCCTCCATAAATAAATGAATACCTAAATCCGCTCCTTCGTGTGCGACACCAGGGAAAAGAAGGAGTAAAATAATTAATGTGAAACAAATGAAAATAGCAAAAAAATGTGTGATAACATCAACTCTTTTCAATATTTTGTGAAGTATTGTCACAAGTGTTACACTAACTATATGCATTCAGGCTATTTAATAGTCGTAAGTAAAAGGAGTCGGGGCGTCATGAAAAAAAAATTAGCCATTATTGCTGTGGCTTTTGTTATGTTCAGTTTTTTAATGTTTTATAAGCTTGATTCATACATTATGAGCCCTGGAAGCGCATATGATGTCAGCGAATTTGTGAGCGTTCAAAATGGGGATACAGAAGATAAAGGAACATTTAATTTAATGACCGTATCAATGATGAGAGCAACACCAATTTTATATGCAGTTGCTTACTTTAAAGAGCATCAGGAAATTATGCAGTTAAACACAGTGCGTCAGAAGGAAGAAGATGATGAGGAGTATAATATACGTCAATTAAAACTCATGACAGACTCACAATTTAATGCGCTATACGTAGCATTTTCAAGAGCTGAGTTAGATTATAACATTACGTGGAAGGGTGTATACGTATTAAATGTACTAACAGGGGGAGCTGCTGAAGGAATTGTCAAAGCTGGTGACGAGATTATTGAGGTCAATGGACAGCGAATCCAAAAGCAGTCAGAGTTAGTGGAGATTATTAGCAAAGCGCAGCAAGATGATGAGGTGGAACTTGTCATTAACCGTAAAAATGAATTATTAACGAAAAATGTACAATTAAAGGAAATTCCTGATTCGGATGGGCGAGTAGGGTTAGGTATCATGTTTACAGAGAGCAAATCCATTAAAACTGATCCAAAAGTGAATATTAATGCAGAGGACATCGGTGGACCATCCGCTGGCTTGATGTTTACATTAGAAATTTTAAATCAATTGTTGGATGAGGATTTAACAAAAGGCTATGCAGTTGCTGGGACAGGTGAGATGAATGAAAATGGTACTGTTGGACGTATCGGTGGTGTCGAACGTAAAGTAGTAGCTGCTGACCGTGATGGTATGGAAATTTTCTTTGCACCAGATGACGAGATTACAGATGAAATGCGTCAGTATAACCCGAAAATCGAGTCAAACTATGCAGCGGCAGTGAAAACCGCAGAAGAAATCGGTACAAAAATGAAAATTGTTCCAGTGAAAACGATTGATGATGCATTAGCTTATTTAGAAGCATTGCAGGAGAAAAAATAAGGAAAGGGCTGTTAGAAAAGTAGGCGGATGCCTAGTGTTTCTGACAGCCTTTTGCACTTTGCTCAGAAGTGATTTTGATTAATCAACTTCTAATCTTCATCTACGTATTGGCGGTGTATTATAATCATCATTCATTGTATGGAATGGCAAGCCTTGTTGGTACATGGTTGTTGCCCGTATATCAAGCGATAGCATATCGTTTTGAGTTGCAGCAACGCGGCTAATTAAAGGCAATGTCATGTGCTTTTTATACATGGATAAATAACGCTGCCCATTTTCTGTCATGCCAAGTAAACGAATATAGGATGGCTCTGTATGGGCATGAAGTTGCTGCTTTGTAATGCCCGTATAAATATGTGTTAAGATTCGTTGCAAGCGCGTCCAAGTGTAGCGTTTTGATTTTATTTTATCCATAAAATCATTGAATGAGAGTGCATTTTTGGCATGTTTTATCAAGGCATATTCAATCCCTTCTGATACATCAGGAAAAGCACTAAGTTGCTCTGGCGTATGGCGCAAAATAGCAAAGCGTAGCAAGGGCCAAAAAGTATGCCAACTTGCAAACGTGCTGTGTACTTGCTGCCATTCCTCCAAAAGTTGATAAGTTGGAGGCGGGACAAACTGATTTACATTTTGTAACACCTTCTCTTGGAAAAGTGCTTGTCGTATGCCCGTAGCGCTTGCAATTTGGCTTTGCTCGTTAATTGCATCATGGTAGCCAGCCCCAATACGTGTAATTGTAGCAGGCTGTATTTTGTTTTTTAGTAAATGTGCTGCTTCAATATAATGAAAGCCTAAAATATTATTTGGTTTGGCTAAATCAATATAAGTGCCAGGGAATTGCTGCTGTAAAGCTGTATAAGCCTCCTGTAAAGCCTTTGGGTAACTAATACCTGTTGTCATAAATTCCTTAATAAACGCATCATATAGTTCTTTATTTTGCTGGATAAGGACAAAGCTATCAAGAAAGGGCTCTAATCTACCATCCTCGCTACCGAAAGCGAATGTTTGGCAGCCTGCCGCCTGAAGTAAAGAAATCGCACCATAGGCAAACTGTTTTGCATGTGCAGTACTAAAAACATAGGGTAACTCGATTACGATATCAACGCCGCTTGCCAAGGCCATTTTCGTGCGAGCCCATTTATCAACAAGCGCAGGCTCGCCACGTTGTAAAAACTGACCACTCATTACAGCAATGACAACATCGGCCTCTGTTAATTTTTTTGCTTGCTGAACATGGTACGCATGTCCATTATGAAAAGGGTTGTACTCTACTACAACACCAACAGCCTGCATAAATTCTCACCTCGCTATAAGTATGCTTATTGTATAATATACACATTATACATGATAGAGATGTTGCTTTCTTGCCTACTTTAAAAACAGTTCTAATGTAATTTCATATAGTGACAAGAAATTATCTTGACATCTAATTTATAAATCTATATAATCAACATTGTTGTCTAACGAGGTGATTAATGAATGAAATGGTCAATTCATCAACTGTCGAAATATCGTCAAGACGGGCTTCCACTTGATGCAGTAATACAATTGGATGAAGTGAAAGAACGGAACACAGATATTCGTGCAATCTCACCCGCACATGTAAAAGGGCTATGCACATTTGGTGCATCGCAAATGACTTGTCAATTTACATTAAGTGCGACATTAACGCTTCCTTGTGCAAGAACATGGGAAGATGTTGAATTTCCGATTGAGGTCGATACAGTTGAAGTGTTTAGCTGGATTGATGAGGATAAGCGTGGCGATTTAGACGGAGATATACATTATATCGATGGCGAAGTAATCGACATGAAGCCAATTTTAGAGGAGTTAGTGCTTCTTGAAGTACCAATGCAAGTATTTAAAGAAAATACCGAAGGACAAGTGCATGGTGGAAAAAACTGGTCTTATGCTACGGATGAAGATGTAGCGCTTAGTCGTAAAGATGACGAACCAAAAGTGGATCCAAGACTGGCTGATTTAGCTAAGTATTTTGATCAAACAGATGAATAACTATCTGTAAGGAGGTGCCAATAATGGCTGTACCGTTTAGAAGAACTTCTAAAACTGCAAAAAGAAAGCGTCGTACGCATTTCAAATTATCTGTACCTGGTATGGTAGCTTGCCCAAACTGTGGTGAACATAAATTAGCTCACCGCGTTTGTAAAGCTTGCGGACACTACAAAGGTAAAGAAGTAGTAGCGAAATAAGACAGTATTGCGCTATATAAAGGCGAATGAAGAGGCCATGGCTCTTCATTCGCCTTTTTTCATATTGTCAAATGAAGCGTTATTCGCTAGGATGGAATTGTGTGTAAATTGTATGTGTGCCTGGCACGGAGGGGAGAGAGAAATGGCTTATTTATTAGAGCATAAAGATGGCATTGTAACATTCACAATCAACCGTGAAGAGAAACGCAATGCAGTAAACGATGAAGTGATGGATGGCTTACAAGAGGCAATTACATATGTAGAACAAAATAATGATGTACGCTTTTTAGTTGTGACAGGAGCTGGAGAAAAATCATTTTGCTCTGGTGGAGATTTATCTGTTTTTCATGCATTGGAAACGGAAGATGAGGCATTTGGCATGCTTAGCAAAATGGCAAATATTTTATATAAGTTAGCTACGTTGCCAGTACCAACAATTGCATTAATTAATGGAACCGCTGTTGGGGGAGGCTGTGAAATTGCGACGGCCTGCGATTTCCGTTTGATGGCGTCTCATGCAAAGGCGGGCTTTATACAAGGAACGCTAGCCATTACGAGTGGCTGGGGAGGCGGCACTTATTTATTTGAAAGAGGGCTACGCCATGATCGCGCATTAAAAATGCTTGTTGATGCCAAAGCTTATGATGCACAAGTATTATATGATATTGGCTGGGCGATGCGTGTTTTTGAAGGAACGAAGCGAGAGGCTTTAGCGGATTTTATAGAGGATATGCGTAAAATTCATCCTTCTGTGCACCAAGCTTATAAAGAAATCGAATTGCGCAAATGGCGTGAGCGTAATATATATGAACGTGTCATGGAGGAAGTACGTACATGTGCAAGATTGTGGGAAAGTGAGGCGCACCATCAAGCTGTGAATAGCTTCTTAACAAAATCGAAGAAATAAGGGCTACCATGAAAGTTTACTTTCATGGTAGCTATTCGCAGTTACTTGAAAGTGATACAACTTTGGAAAAGCGTCTATATTCTATGGAGTTTGGAGGCCTATCCACTAAATTTTAAAATGAGATTGTTGTTCGGGAGCAATTTAAGCTTTTTGAACAACTTTTTTTATTTTAGGCAGAAAATGTTGATTGCGTGTCCAATTTGTCCAAAACCCTAATTCATTTTTGAGCATCTGCTAGAATAAGAGGGAATTTTTAATTAATGTTTTCAATAGATTCGCGATTCTATTTCTTTACCTGCTGCATATAGTAGTAAAAAAATACGAGGTGATAGAGATGGAAGCAAAAAGAAGAAAAGATCAATGGACGATTGCTGATGATGAAAAGTTAGCGGAAATCGTTATTCAATTTGTACAAAATGGAAAAACGCAGCTTGAAGCGTTCGAGGAAGCAGCATCCGTGCTAAATCGCACGAAACAAGCATGTGGCTTTCGTTGGAATAAAACATTACGAGCACAATATGGGCAAATGCTTGGCACTGTAAAGAAAAGACCGAAGCAGCTTATGCGTAGCCACTTGAAGCTGGCTTTAACGAGCTTTGAAGAGCTAACAGAAGCATATGGGCAGCTAGAGTTAAAATACCATGAGTTACAAACAGAGCATGAGCGTTTGCTCAAGTGGCTAAAGCAAGGAGCGCAGTTTGTGCAAAAATAAAAAGAAAGGCTAGAGTAGAAAATAGACTGCGTAAAAGAAGAAAAATTGAAAAATAGTTGGAATCCATTATACGAGTAACGTACAATAAAGAGGAACAACTTTGTTCAATTATACAAAGGGGGATTTTCAAATGACACAAGTAAAAGCACCAATGGCAGGTACAGTTTTCGAGGTAAGTGTAAAAGAAGGAGAGACTGTAACAGTTGGACAAACATTAATCATCTTAGAATCAATGAAAATGGAGATTCCATGTGAAGCGGAAGTTGCTGGTACTGTAAAGAAAATACTTGTAGCAGAGGGCGATTTTATTGATGAAGAGGCGGTCCTTTTAGAGCTAGAATAGTACCGCGAAGGGGGGAGTAAAATGACAAAACAATATAATGAACAGCTACAGCAAAAAATTGATGCCATTTATGCAGGAGGCGCACAGAAGTATCACGATAAACTAGCTGAAACAAATAAATTATTTGTGCGCGATCGCCTAGCCCTGCTATTTGATGATGGACAATATGAAGAAGATGGTCGCTTTGCAAATTGCGAAGCTGGTGATTTACCAGCAGACGGTGTTGTATGTGCCATCGGAAAAATCAATAATGAGACAGTTTGTGTAATGGCAAATGATTCAACAATTAAGGCAGGCTCGTGGGGCTCGCGTACAGTTGAAAAGATTATTCGCATTCAAGAAACCGCTGAAAAGCTACAAGTTCCGATGCTATACTTAGTGGATTCAGCGGGAGCACGCATTACGGATCAGCTTGAAATGTTCCCTGGTCGACGTGGGGCAGGTAAGATATTCCATAATCAAGTGAGAATGAGTGGCGTTGTACCACAAATTTGTATTTTATTTGGTCCGTCAGCAGCAGGAGGCGCTTATATTCCAGCATTTTGCGATATCGTTATTATGGTGGAAGGTAATGCCTCGATGTATTTAGGCTCACCACGTATGGCAGAAAAGGTTATTGGTGAGAAAGTAACATTAGAGGAAATGGGCGGAGCACGTATGCATTGTTCGGTAAGTGGCTGTGGTGATGTTCTTGCTACAACCGAGCAGGAGGCAATCGAGCAAGCGAGAAAGTATATTAGCTATTTCCCGAGTAATTTTGGGCAAATGCCACCTGTAAAAGAATCACTTCAGCCTGTTACAGGTCGAACACTAGAGGAAATTATTCCAGAAAATCAAAATGCACCTTTTGATATGTATGAAGCAATTAATCAATTAATTGACGAAAATAGTTTCTTTGAAATTAAAAAGCTATTTGCATCAGAGCTAATTACAGGTTTAGCAAGAATCGATGGGCAAGTAGTTGGTATCGTTGCGAATCAACCTAAAGTAAAAGGTGGCGTGCTCTTTATTGATTCAGCAGATAAAGCAGCCAAATTTATTACATTATGTGATGCCTTTTCAATTCCATTGCTATTTTTAGCAGATGTACCAGGCTTTATGATTGGTACAAAGGTGGAGCGAGCTGGCATTATACGACATGGTGCCAAGCTGATTTCAGCGATGAGCTCTGCAACAGTGCCAAAAATTTCTGTTATTGTGCGTAAAGCGTATGGAGCAGGCTTATATGCAATGTGTGGTCCAGCATTTGAGCCAGATGTGTGTATTGCACTTCCAACAGCACAAATTGCTGTAATGGGACCAGAGGCTGCTGTAAACGCGGTGTATTCAAATAAAATTGAAGCGATTGAAGACCCAAAAGAGCGCATGCAATTTGTAAAAGAGAAGATTGAGGAGTATAAACAAGAAATTGATTTATACAAGCTTGCTTCAGAGTTAGTTATTGATGAAATCATCGCACCAGGACGTTTACGTGAAACATTAGTAAAGCGCTTACACTATTATGGTTCGAAGCAAATTTTACCACCATTCCGTAAGCATCCTGTATATCCAGTCTAATAATGAAATAAAAACTGCTCTGAAAGTCATGTATAATGGCCAGTAAGAGCAGTTTTTTGAGTGCCAGGCACACAAACAATTCTGAAAATTTACGACAAAGAGGTGAGCGAATGGAACATGTTTATGTAATTGGCGCTGGCGCTGTCGGTTTATTAATGGCAAGCTTTTTAAGTGAGGCAAATTATCCAGTAACGATGGTGACAAGACGAGAGGCGCAGGCTGAAGAAATTCGTGCACATGGGATAACGCGCTTTAATATAGATGAACAGCAGCAAACATTTCGTGTTGCTGCGATAACGGAGCAGCAATTACGCATTGAAGAAGAGGCAATTGTTATTGTTGCGACGAAGTATGATGCTTTGCAAATTCTTTTGCCTACATTGGAAGGGCTGTCAGATGTTCCGTTATTGTTTATGCAAAACGGCTTGCTACATTATGAGCAAGCGTTGGCATTAAAGCACCAGCATATAACGTTTGGATCGGCGCAGTTTGGCGCTGAAAAAGTGAATGAAACGACCGTTTATCATCGGGGCATAGGTGTTTTAAAATTAGCGATTGAGCGAGGGAATACTGACATAATTAAAGTTTTTCAAGCAGCTAGTAAAGAGGAATTTTTTATAGAGCAGCAGCAAGATGCGGAGCAAATGCTTCTTGAAAAAGCATTGCTAAATTGTTTTGTTAATCCACTAACCGCACTTTTACAAGTGAAAAATGGACAATTGATTGACAATGCACATGCATATCATTTACTACAACAGCTATATCGAGAGTTGATGCAGGCTTTTCCACAAATGGAGCAGAAATTTCCATTTCAAGCTGTCTATCAACTATGTGAGCGTACGGCTGAAAATACTTCTTCAATGCTTGCAGATCGACAGGCAGGGAGAAAATCAGAAATCGAAACGATTGTTGGCGCAATTATAAAAAAAGTGAGAAAAAAGGGGGCAGATGTACCAACGCTTGGCGTGTTATACTATTTACTGTTAGCGATAGAGGAGAGCGGTGAAAAAATGTGAAGTTTTTGTCTTTTTTAATAGCGATCATTATTATTTGTCCTTTAATTGCACTTGTGATTACTTACTTTGTATGTCGGAAACTGCGTTTAAGCAATGCGAAAGCATTTGGTTTTGCAGCTGATGTTGTAACATTTTTGCTCTTCTTTTCGGTTCCAATGGCTGTTGCAAGTATATGGGATATATCGATTGTTATTCCACTTATTATTATGGCTATTTTTATAGCGATTACGTTTACATATATTGATTGGCGAACAAAAAAAGAAATTGTTGTGCCGCAATTGTTGAAAAAAATATGGCGTGTTTATTTTATCTTGCTAAGCGTTAGTTATTTTTTCATTTTCATTGCTGGTTTAACGTTAAATGTACTTGAGTATGTCACGATGTAAGCAAATTCTTTTTCGAAATGCTACAGAACGATTACAATAAAGTAAGTTGGCATATCATTTTAGAAGTTAGTAAGGGATAGAGAGGGTTTGAATAATGAAGCTGGAACAAAACGTTTTACCAGTACAAAATAAAATAATGGCACAGTATTGGAGTAAACAATCCACTATTCATGATTTTTTTGATTATGCATATAGTGATGATGCCTTTCAAGCGCGTGCGCAATATTTAGCTACCAAAACATATGATACAGCGCAATTAAGCAATATTATTCAGTTATATATGGCGCCATTTGGTGTATCGGAGGCAAGTCAGCAGCATTTAGAAGAACTAGCAGCAGGTGCTTATGTCATTGTTGGGGGGCAACAAGCGGGTTTGTTAACAGGGCCATTATATTCAGTACACAAGGCGATTTCCGTTATTTTACTTGCCAAACAGCAGCGTGAAAAGCTTGGAAAGCCAGTTGTACCACTATTTTGGATTGCTGGTGAGGACCATGATATTGAAGAAATCAATCATACGTATACAACAGTTGATGCAACATTAAAAAAGCGTGTTTATAAAGAACGTTCAAAACGTAAAACGATGGCATCTACAACCGTTATCAATAAAGAAGAGATGGAACAGTTTGTACGTACGGTTTTTGCAGACTTTGGAGAAACAGCGTATACGAAAGATTTACTACATAATGTATTGACGCATTTACAAGGAAGCAAAACATTTACAGACTTCTTCACAGCGTTGATGAATGAACTTTTTGCAAAGCATGGCTTGCTTATGTTAGATGCGGCGTTTCCTACATTCCGTCAATATGAAGCAAACTTTTTTGTGAGACTAATAGAACATAATGAGGAAATTGCACAAGTAGTTGTAGCGCAGGAGGAAGCATTTGAGCAAGCTGGCTATGGCAAACCAATCGAAGCAACTGTGAGCAATGCAAACTTATTTTTTGTGCAGGATGGCGAGCGATTTTTATTAGAGCGTAAAGAAGAATATTATACGAATACGCTAGGGCATATTAAGCTGACAAAAGAGCAACTGCTGGAAATTGCACAGCAAACGCCTGAAAAATTAAGCAATAATGTCGTGACACGTCCTCTGATGCAGGAAATGACAATTCCGGTATTGGCTTTTGTTGGTGGACCTGGTGAATTGGCTTATTGGGCAACATTAAAACCAGCCTTTTCTTTGTTACAATTACAAATGCCTATTTTTGCGCCAAGATTAAATATGACGCTAGTATCACGTATAGTACAGCCTTTACTAGCGCAGCACGATTTAACGATCTTTGATGTTATGGAAGGGCAAGTAGAACAATTAAAAAATCGCTTTATCGAGGAAGTACAAGACGAGCAGGCGAAAGAGAATATTGCGCAAATGCAGCAGCAGTTGCTTGCTCAATATGAAGAACTGGAACAATACTTACGTGGCGAGCAATTAGATTTACGTAATATCATACAAAAAAATAAACAATATCATCGTATGCAATTTGATTATTTAGCATCAAAAATAGAGCAAGAAATATTGCGAAAGCACGATGTGAAAATCAAACAGTTCGACTTGTTGCTAACAGAGCTTTTCCCTAATAATAATTTACAAGAGCGTTTATTTAATCCCTATCAATATTTAAATATATATGGATTCACATTAATAGATGGGCTTATTGAACTAGATTTAGTTCCTTCGTTCCAACATAATTATGTGATTTTATGATACAAAAAAGCTATTTCGCAAAAGAAATAGCTTTTTTGTATGCATATATTATCAGTTTACTTTGTTGAAGTAAGGTCTATTTACGTAATTTCTTATTATGTTAGAAGAAATGGGAGGAATAGGTGGTGAAAAGTGGGGGCTTGTGGTACATTTATTAGTAAAGTGGGGTGAGTAGCATGTTCATGGGGGAATACGTGCATTCCATTGATGTAAAAGGACGTCTCATAGTGCCTTCGAAATTTCGAGAATCACTAGGAGAAGCGTTTGTTATTACACGTGGATTGGACAACTGTATTTTTGGATACCCTATGGATGAATGGCGAAAGCTTGAAGAAAAATTAAAAAGCTTACCGATGACGAAAAAGGATGCTCGTGCGTTTGCACGTTTCTTCTTTTCAGGTGCAACGGAGGTTGAATTAGATAAGCAAGGTCGCATCAATATTCCAGCTACATTAGTCCAATATGCAAATCTCGAAAAAGAGTGTGTGGTATTAGGTGTATCAAGCAGGATAGAAATTTGGGCGAAGGAAGCTTGGGACACATATTATGATGAATCTGAAGCATCATTTAACGAAATAGCAGAAAATATGATAGGCTTTGACTTTTAAAGCTTTGAAGGAGTAAAAACTATGTTCAATCATACAACTGTATTATTGAAGGAGACGGTTGATGGATTGAACATCAATCCAAATGGGGTATATGTGGACTGCACATTAGGTGGCGCTGGTCATAGCGAATACCTCGTACAGCAATTGTCTCCGAATGGAAGGTTGATTTGTTTTGACCAAGATACAACGGCCATTGACAATGCAAAACTACGATTAGCCAATTATTTAGATCGTGTAACATTTGTCCACTCGAACTTTAGATATTTAAAGGACGAGCTATACGCATTAAATATTCAGCAAGTAGATGGTATTTTATACGATTTAGGTGTATCTTCCCCACAACTTGACACACCTGAGAGAGGTTTTAGTTACCATCATGATGCACCACTCGATATGCGGATGGATCAAACAGCTGAATTAACGGCATTCCATGTAGTGAATGAATGGTCATACGAGGATTTAGTAAGAATTTTCTTCCGTTATGGTGAAGAAAAATTTTCGAAGCAGATTGCTCGCAAAATTGAAGCGGCACGTAAAAATGCGTCGATTGAAACGACAGGACAATTAGTCGAATTAATTAAAGAAGGTATTCCTGCTGCAGCTCGTCGCACAGGAGGGCATCCTGCGAAGCGAGTATTTCAAGCGATTCGCATTGCTGTCAATGATGAGCTTGGAGTGGCTGAGGACTCAATCATTGATGCGTTAGACTTATTGGCGATTGGTGGAAGAATTAGTGTTATTACATTCCACTCGTTAGAGGATCGCCTATGTAAAACAATATTTAAAGAGGCTTCCTCATTGCCAGAGTTACCACCGGGCTTACCGATCATACCGGATGATATGAAACCAAAATTAAAATTAATTACGAAAAAGCCAATTCTCCCTTCAGAGGAGGAACTAGAGGCTAATAACCGTTCGCGTTCAGCGAAATTGCGTATCGCTGAAAAAATTAATCAATAAGGGAAGTGGATGACGATGGCAGTACGCGTAAGGCAACAATCGTATATACAACAGCCTGTAATATCACCACAACCACAGCAACCGGAGCAGCAACCTAGTAAAAAGCCGAACTACAAAAAAAGCAAAAGTTTTATTTCTAAACGTGAAAAATTTTTATACATGTTATTTTTAATTGTTGTAGCAATCATGGCAATTGCAATCCTGCATACACAAAGCAAAATTCAAACAACAAGTATGGAAATACAGCAAGTAGAAAGAGAAATATCTCAAGTTGCGAATCAAAATGTAGGCTTTAAAGTGCAGGTTAGTGAGTTGTCGGCTTATGAGCGAATTATGAAAAGAGCGCAAGAACTCGGTTTAACTCTTAACGAGAAAAATGTAAAGGTAGTGCCGGGAGAATGAAAAAGAGTACATTTCGTTTCCAAAAAGGAGCCTTCCTGATGTTTTTACTATATGGAGGGCTCTTTTTGCTATTATTTTGGCGTATTGTTCATTTGCAAACAGCTAGTGAGGTGAATGGTTACTCACTTCAGGCGGAGGCGGCTGCTAAATATGCACGAGAAGTGCATCTTGCGGCGAATCGAGGACGTATTTTAGATCGTAATGACAATGTTGTGGCTGAGGATACACTGGCTTATAAGCTTGTAGCAGTTGTGAATGAATCCGCTACGAAAAATTTAAAAAGCCCTAAGCATGTTGTTGACCCAGCAGAAACGGCGAAAATCTTAAGTCAATATATTGAAATGGAAGAGCAAGAAATTTATCAAATTTTGACGAGAAAGAAATCGGATGGATCGACACCATATCAAGTTGAATTTGGGGCTGCTGGGCGAAAGATTAGCTATGACACGAAATTGGCAATCGACGAAGAAAAATTGCCAGGGATTATTTTTGAGGAGGATACGAAGCGCTATTATCCGAATGGTCCATTTGCATCGCATTTAATCGGCTTTGCTGTAGAAGAGAAGCAAGAAGGCGATAGCACATTTAAAACAGTTGGTAAAATGGGGCTAGAGTACACGTACAACGAACAATTGACAGGTACACCTGGATCAATCTCTTATGACAGTGATCGCAAAGGTTACTTATTGCCAAACAGCGAAAAAATGATTCAACCTGCAAAAAATGGTGCTGATATTTATTTAACATTAGATAAAACAATTCAGAACTTTTTGGAGGAAGCGATGTCACAGGTTGACCAGCAGTATAAACCTGAATCAATGACGGCAATTGTAGCGAATCCAAAAACAGGTGAAATTTTAGCGATGTCACAGCGCCCGACCTTTGACCCTGCAGACCGTATTGGCTTAGAAAGTAATTGGCTGAATGAAACGATTGAAAATGTCATTGAGCCAGGTTCGACATTGAAAACTTTCACATTAGCCGCAGCGATTGATTCAGGAAACTGGTATCCAAATGAAAAGTTTATGTCTGGACAATATACAGTATTAGACCGAACAATTCGTGACCATAACAGAGTTGGTTGGGGATTGATTAGCTATTTAGACGGCTTCCAGCGTTCCTCAAATACAGGGATGGCTCATATGCTATCCATTATGGGAGCAGAAACATTTTATGACTATTTAGATCGCTTTGGCTTTGGGCAAAAGACAGGCATTGATTTACCTGGAGAAGTAACGGGAACTCTGTTATCGAGATACCCAATCAATAAAGTAACGACGACATATGGTCAAGGTTCTACGGTTACACCAATGCAGCTGATTCAAGCGATGACAGCTATTGCAAATGATGGTAAGATGATGCAACCATATGTGATTGATAAAATCGTTGATCCAAGTACAGGTGAGATTATTTTAGATGATGAGCCTGTTGTAAAAGGCGAGCCCGTTTCAGCAGCAACCGCCAAGCAAGTACGAGAAATCCTTGCATCTACTGTCACAAGTGATATTGGAACAGCAAGACGCTTTGCCTTAGATGGCTACGAGGTTGCTGGAAAAACAGGAACAGCAGAAATCGCTAGAGAAAATGGCGGCGGTTATTATTCTGGAAAAAATAATTATCTATATTCATTTTTAGGAATGGCGCCAGTAGATGATCCGCAGCTTATTATGTATGTTGCTGTGAAAAAGCCGAAGCTTGCAGAAACAGAGGGTGGTTCTGAACCAACTGCAGCAATTTTTAAAACGGTAATGGAAAATAGCTTGAAATATTTCAATATTAACCCTGAAGAAGTAGCAGAAGTACAAATGACAAAATTAGCTAATTACGAGAAGCAATCAGCGGAAAGTGTACAAGTAGAGCTAATCAATCAAGGGTTAAAACCAATCATCATTGGTGAAGGTGGACAAATAATAGAGCAGTATCCAGCACAAGGTATAGCAGTAGCGAAAGGAAGTGTCGTCTTTTTAAAGACGGATGGAACGATTACGTTGCCATCATTTAGCGGTTGGTCATTGCGCAATATGTTAATATATAAGGCGTTATCTGGATTACCAATTGAAATTGTCGGAGAAGGCTATGTAGATAGTCAGAGCGTATCGGAAAATACGGCAATTCAAGACGCAGCACCGATTGTTGTGAAGCTAAAGACACCTGAAGAATCCTTTGCACCACAAGTGGAGGAAACTGACGAAGAAGGCGAACAGTTACCACAAGATTAAAGTTGTTCGTTTCGTATAGTTAGAATAGAAATCCACTTCTATACATACTTTGTTAAAAACGGAGTGTGTCGAATGAAGTGGATTTCACTGCCTTCCAAAAAGCGTTTGAGAATTATTATTTATGCCTTTTTTTTGTACGGGCTAGCAGTTATTGCGAGATTAGTCTACGTACAAATTATTCAACATGAGGAATTAACAGAGCTAGCGAAGGAAAATTGGGACCGAGAAATCCCTTTTGTCACAGAGCGTGGTAATATTGTAGACCGTCAAAATGAAATTATCGTAACGAATAAATTAGCACCTACACTCTATTTTATTCCGAAGCAAAATGATAATGTGGAGCTTGCAGCTAAGCAAATTGCGCCTATTTTACAAGCAGATGAATCCGAATTGCTAGAAAAGATGAAGAAGCCTGCTTATTTAGTAAAGCTCGCACCAGAGGGAAAAAATATAACGGAGGAGCAAGTGGAAGCGATACAAGCTTTAGAAATTAAAGGCTTATACAGCGGTGTTGACTATGTAAGGCAATATCCATATGGCTCGTTATTATCAAGGTTTCTAGGCTTTACTGGCTACGATAATCAAGGCTTAGCTGGCGTTGAATATGAATACAATCAAATATTGACAGGTAAAAATGCAGCCATTCGTTTGTTTACAGATGCTAAAAATATTGAAATGGCGCATGTTGATGATGAATGGAAAGAGGGCGTAGGAGGGGCGACTGTTCAGTTAACAATTGATTTAACAATCCAGCAAGTAATGGAGCGTGAATTAGCCCAAGCGATGCAGCGTTACGATGCAGACCAAGCTATCGGCATCGCGATGAATCCGAATACGGGGGAAATTTTAGCGCTGTCTTCTTTTCCAACATATGACCCAACAAATTTTAAAAATGTTGATTCATCTATTTATAATCGTAATTTGCCTGTTTTTATGACCTATGAACCGGGTTCTACCTTTAAAATTATTACGTTGAGTGCGGCCTTGGAGGAAGGGGTTGTTGACCTTGAGAAAGACCGTTTTTACGATCCTGGCTATGCGATAGTTGAAGGAGCACGTTTGCGCTGTTGGAAGCGTGAAGGGCATAAAGATGAAACATTTTTAGAAGTTGTTGAAAATTCTTGTAATCCAGGCTTTATTGAGCTAGGACAACGCGTTGGTTCAGAGAAGTTACTCCAATACATTAAAGATTTTGGCTTTGGTCAAAAAACAGGATCCAATATAGCTGGTGAGGCGAGTGGCATTTTATTTTCAGAAAAGGCATTTGGCCCTGTCGAGCATGCGACGACATCTTTTGGGCAAGGAATTTCCGTGACGCCAATTCAGCAAATGCAAGCTGTCGCAGCAGCAATTAATGGTGGCATGCTTTATACACCACATGTTGTTTCACGTATAGTTGCAGATGATGGCGAGGTTATTTTAGAGCATGAGCCAGAAGCGAAGCGTCAAGTTATTAGTGAGCAAACATCAGCTCAAGTACGTCATGCATTGGAGTCTGTCGTTGCAAAGGGCTCTGGTAAGCAAGCATTTCGTGAGGGTTTACGTATAGGTGGGAAAACAGGAACAGCACAAAAGGTAGAAAATGGACGATATAAAGAAGGCGATTATATTGTATCATTTATTGGGTTCGCACCAGCAGATAATCCAGAAATTATCGTTTATGTTGCTATTGATAATCCGAAAAGTCATTTGCAATTCGGTGGAGTAATTGCGGCACCAATTGTTGGGCAAATTATAGAAGATGTTGCACCGATTGTTGGCATTGAGAAATCGGATGAGCAAATTGAAAAAGTAACAGTTTGGACAGATCCAATTATGGTAGAGGTAGCGGATTTTATTGGAAAAACGGTTGATGAAGTTGTTCAGCAGCACTATCCATTGACGATTGAGTGGCACGGTGAAGGAACGATTATTTCCGAACAAATGCCTTCTGCGGGGAGCAAGCTTGAGCAGCAAGGGACATTACATTTATATTTAACAGAAGAAAAACATGAACATTGATGAATTTAAAGGAGATTTAACATGAAACTTGCAACAACATTGACCATTTTGGTAACAGCATTCACAATAACTGTTGTTTTAGCACCTATCGCTATTCCGATTTTAAGAAGATTGAAGTTTGGTCAAAGCATTCGAGAAGAAGGCCCACAATCCCATCTGAAAAAAGCAGGGACACCAACAATGGGCGGTATTATTTTCTTGTTGGCAATTATTGCTACTACATTGATTATGGGAACTATGTTTAACTTATTTACAACACTAACGGTCGTTCTGTTACTTGTATTAGTTGGCTTTGGTGTGATTGGCTTCTTAGATGATGGCATAAAAGTGATATTCAAACGTAATTTAGGTTTAACGTCATTACAAAAGTTAATTGGCCAAATTATTATTTCAATTGCAGCATTTATGTTATTGCGACTAGGGACATTTAATACGGTTGTTGAAATTCCGTTTACAGGCTACTCTATTGACTTCGGATTATTTTATATAGCCTTTTTAATTTTTTGGCTTGTCGGCTTCTCTAATGCAGTTAATTTAACGGATGGATTAGATGGTCTTGTTGCAGGAACAGCTTCTATTGCTTTTGCAGCCTTTGGTGTGATTGCTTTATTTAATAAACAGGCAGATATTGCATTAGTCGCATTTGCGATTACAGGCGCATTGCTTGGATTTTTAATCTTTAATATAAACCCAGCAAAAGTATTTATGGGAGATACGGGCTCACTTGCACTCGGAGGGGCTTTAGCAATGATTTCGATTTTAGTAAAGGCAGAGCTTTTACTTTTATTAGTTGGGCTTGTATTCGTTATTGAAACATTGTCTGTTATTTTACAAGTAGGTAGCTTTAAATTACGTAAAAAACGTATTTTTAAAATGAGTCCTATTCATCATCATTTTGAATTATCTGGTTGGTCTGAATGGAAAGTTGTATTAGTATTTTGGTCTACAGGATTAGTTGTTGCATTAATCGCAGTAATGATGGAGGCGTTCTTATGATTGACTATACAGGATTGCAATATAAAAAAGTGCTTGTGCTAGGCCTTGCAAAAAGTGGTGTTGCTGCTGCAGAACTGTTACATGAGCTTGGTGCTTTTGTCACAGTAAATGATGCGAAGCCCTTTGACGCAAACCCAGCAGCACAAAGCCTTTTGGCAAAAGGGATTACCGTCATTTGTGGTCGTCATCCAGAGGATTTGCTTGACGAGGGCTTTGAGTTAATTGTGAAAAATCCGGGTATTCCATATAGTAATCCAATTATCGCAGACGCTATTAATCGTGAATTACCAGTCATTACGGAGATGGAGCTCGCATATTTAGTAAGTGAGGCTCCTTTTATTGGTATTACGGGGTCTAATGGTAAAACGACAACGACAACTTTACTATTTGAAATGCTGGAGTATGGACAGAAGCAGCCTTTAATTGCTGGCAACATTGGGACAGTTGCTTGTAGCGTTGCTTCAGAAGCAACAAAGGAGCAGGTTTTGGTAACAGAGCTTTCTAGTTTTCAGTTAATGGGGACACGTGCATTTAAGCCGCATATTGCTATTTTAACGAATATTTATGAGGCGCATTTAGATTATCATAGTTCGTTTGAGGAATATGCAGAAGCCAAGTTTGCTGTAACACGCAATCAAGATGGGCAAGATTATTTCATTTACAATGCACAACAGCCAATTGTAGTAGCCTATGCAGCTAAATCGAAGGCACAAAGAATTCCTTTTACGACAAGCGGAAGAGCAGCTGAAGGAATTAGTGCGGATGCGACATCTATTTATTGGCAAGGTGAGTATTTATTAGACCGTTCGAGCATTGTACTGCCAGGGGAGCATAATTTGCAAAACATTTTATGTGCTGTAGCTGCTGCTTTATTAATGGGATGCCCGATTGATGCAATGAAGGATGTGTTAGCTACCTTTACAGGCGTAAAACACCGCACGCAATTTGTACGCAATTGGCAAGGTGTACAAATTTATAATGATTCAAAAGCAACAAATTGTCTTGCCACGAAAAGCGCACTTACTGCATTTTCACAGCCGATTGTCCTCTTAGCTGGCGGTTTAGATCGCGGTCATTCTTTTGAAGAATTGCGCGATGTCATGGGGAATGTCAAGGCGGTCGTTACATTTGGAGAAACAGGGTCACGTTTTATTGAATTTGCAAAATCGTGTGGGGTTGAGCAAACTGTTGCGGCAACGAATGTTGAAGATGCGGTTATGTATGCAGCAAAGTTTGTGACAGCAGGAGATGTTATGCTTCTGTCTCCAGCATGTGCAAGCTGGGATCAGTACGCTAGCTTTGAAATTCGTGGTGATTTATTTATTGATGCGGTGATGAAGCTCACTTAAATAAAGAAAGGATGCCCTGACTGACGCACCATTATCAAAAGCTATTTGTTTTATGTGCATTGTTATTGACAAGTATTGGAATTGTGTTTGTGTACTCAGCAAGTACATATTGGAGCTCAGTTCATTATGCAGGACAAACGCCCTTTTATATAAAGCAAATTATTTATTTTGCCATAGCATGTATTGTTTTTGTGATGATTATAAAAGGTCCAGCATTAACAGAAAAAAAGCTTTTAATGCTCTATGTATTTTCCTTAGTATTGCTCATACTTGTACTAATACCAGGCATTGGCATTTGGCGCAATGGATCTCGAAGCTGGATAGGAATTGGTTCGTTAACAATTCAGCCAGCAGAACTTGTAAAAATTACGACGCTGTTATATTTAAGCGCTCGTTTGGCAAAAGTTAAGTCCTTTGAAAGAGTCGTTAAACTAGAGCATTTTGTCATCATATTTTTACCAGCACTGTTGATTATGCTACAGCCCGATTTTGGTTCTGTTTTTATTTTAGTCGTTACAGCCTTTATGTTACTTTTTATCGCAAAGTATCCGATTAAGCTTTATATTTTTTTACTGCTTGCAGGTATAGCTGGTTTAACAGCACTGATTATTTCTGCTCCGTATCGTTTAAAGCGCATCCAATCATTTTTAGATCCATGGTCTGATTCGCTTGGCAGTGGCTTTCAGGCGGTGCAATCTTTAATGGCAATTGGACCAGCTGGATTATTTGGACATGGGTTTTTGCAAAGTCGTCAAAAGTATTTATATTTGCCAGAGCCACAAAATGATTTTATTTTTTCTATTATATTAGAGGAAATGGGGTTTGTTGGTGGAATTGTTATTTTAGTGCTGTTCGCTACTTTGTTTTATTGTGGCTATGCATTAGCAATAAGAGCATATAGCTTAAAACAATTTTATATGATCGGTGCTTTAATAACGATGCTTGTCTTGCAAACTTGTTTAAATATCGGTGTAGTTATCGGCTTGCTACCAGTAACTGGAGTAACACTACCTTTTATTAGCTATGGCGGTACTTCATTAATCGTTATTTGGATAACGGTTGCTTTAGTTATTAAAATCATGAATACAAATAGGAAGGAGGAGTAAAAGTTGAAAAAGGTAATTGATATAGAAGAACGTATCCCTACACTACGAGCGAAACGGCGGCGGCGCTCGAATGTTAAATTTATATTATTGACAACAATATTCGGTATAATTTTATTTTTACTCCTTTATTTCCAATCACCTTATAGTGATATTAAAACCATTGATGTCACTGGAGGAAGTATTGAAGATGCTACATTTTATACGAAGCAATCAGGCTTAAATATTGGAGACTCTATGTGGAGCTTTAAAGAGGATGACATCGAGAAGCAAATATTGAGACAAGATTGGGTGAAGACTGTTACTGTCAAGCGTAAATGGCTAACAACTGTATCAATTCAAATAGAGGAATGGAACAAAGTTGCTTATATTGCAAAAGATAATGATTTTTACCCAATGCTGGAAAATGGTGTTATTTTATCAGTACAAGATCAACTAATTCCAATTGATGCACCGATATTTCTTAAATTTGATGATGAAAAAATTCGTAAACGCTTATTGCAAGAGCTAGCAAAGCTTAATCCAGAGGTGTTAGCGATGATTTCGCAAATTAAAGCAACACCGACAAGTACAGATCCTTATGCAATCACATTATTTATGAATGATGGCTATGAAGTACGTGCAGAAATTACAACACTTGCGAGTAAATTGAATCACTATCCATCGTTTGTAGCATGGATTGAAAATACAGAAGGTCATGAAAAAGGGATTATTGATATTGAAGTAGGAGAATATTATCGCTCTTATTTCAAAGAATATATGAAAGCAGAGGGCGAGCAACAAGGAGTGGAGCAAGATGAAGAACAATCAGAGGAATAGCAGACCATCCTTGTTTCAACGCAAATATTTTATTATGCTCATCGTCTGTATCATGATAGGCTTTATTATTGGTATTTCCTACAATTTAACGAAGGATAATAAAAAGTTAAGTTCACGCTCACCGATTTATTTGCAGCAGCAGGAAACCTATCGCGAGGAGCTAATTACACAGCAGGAGCGCAATAAAGAGTTAGCAGATGAACTGAATCATTTGCAACAAACCATCCGAAACTATGAAAAAGAATTAACTTTAAATACAGAGCAACATGATGATTTAGTTGCTGAAGCTGAGCGTTTACGGCTTTTACTTGGCGACATTGAAGGGCAGGGACAAGGTATCCGCTTAACATTAGCAGACGGTGGATATAATCCAAATTCAACGAACCCAAATGATTATATCGTACATGAGAGCCATATTTTTAAAGTGTTGACCGAGTTGAAGATTGCAGGGGCAGAGGCAATCTCCATTAATGGTCAGCGCTTGAAAACAAATTCTTATATAAGCTGTAACGGCCCTGTTATTACGATTGATGGTAAACAATCACCAGCGCCATTTGTGATTGAAGCGATTGGAGAGCCAAACACACTAATCGCATCATTAGAAATTCCAGGGGGAGTTTTTGATCAACTATTAAATGAGCAGATTAATGTTACTTTTGAAAAAAGTAGTTTAATTTCAATGCCTTCCAATACGGCAGAAAAATGAGGGGGAGGGTAGATGAAAAACAATAAAAATCTGCATATTACACTTATTTCCTTTATCATTGGTTTTATGTTAGCAGTGCAATATAATACGATGCAAAATCCAAAAGAGCGTGACACGAGGGATATTTGGGAAATTAGACAAGCATTATCAGAGGAAAAAAAACGACATTCTGAATTATTAACAAATATTCAAGGGATGAATGAAGTCATTCGCAAATATGAGGATGTTAACTCAAGCGACCCAGAGCTTGTGTTACGAGAAACAGTTCTAGATTTACATCGGCAAATCGGCTTATCACCTGTTACAGGTCCAGGGTTAACTTTAACGATAAAACCAGCTAAAGAATTAATTGAGTACGGTTATAACATTGACGCAATATCGCCGGAGCTATTATTCCGTTTAGTCAATGATATTTATCGCAATGGTGGTCAATATGTTGAAATTGATGGACAGCGTCTCTTGCATACTTCGGCTATTCGAGATATTAATGGTGCTACAACCATAAATAGTGTACCGATAAGTAAAGTGGATGTAGAAGTGAAAATTATTATGCCATCTGAAGAGCTAGCGCAAAAATTATATAATTATTTACTTTCATCTTCACTGATGGACGAGTTTTATATCGATAATTTAGAGCTTGTTGTTGGTGACGTAAAAAGTTTTATTCAAATTAAAAATATAGCAACTCAAATAACCAAGAGCCATTTGAGTGAGGCAAAAAAAGGGGATTAGAATATGTGGCTGCCATTGTTAGGACTGATTTTAGGCGTTGCGCTAGGTCTACTAACGGATATTCAAATTCCAGCGGTATATGAAAATTATTTATCTATTGCAGTATTAGCTGCACTTGATACGATGTTTGGGGGGATACGTGCAAAATTGCAGGAAGTTTACGATGATAAAGTATTTATTTCAGGATTCTTCTTTAACATCGCACTTGCGGCAGGACTTGCCTTTTTAGGTGTCCATATTGGGGTTGATTTATACTTAGCTGCAATTTTTGCATTCGGTGTTCGATTATTTCAAAATATAGCCGTCATTCGACGTATACTATTAACGAAACTAGACGAGAGAAAAACCAAAAAGCAAGAAAATTAATAGCGATTACGCTTTGACTAACTCTCGTATAGATTGAGTGGGAAGTTAGCTTAAACCATGATGATATACGCAAATGGTTAACTAATTTGTTTCGTGTAATCTTTGCCACAAAACTTACTTCATGTAATGAGTATTTAGTCACTTGTTGAATCGAATAAGAAAGAAGCAATCCTCTTACGAGCTATAGAGATGGGAGTATTGTACTGAATGAAGATAAATCTCATTAAAATTTCGTTACAAAAGCGAATAAGCTTAGACAACAGCGAAAAATTGCAATAGAATGAACATTAGGAGTATTAGAAGGAGGTGCAGCGAGTTGAGTCAACAAGATATTTATATTTCGCTGGATATTGGATCATCCTCTATTAAAGTGCTAATAGGTGAAATGAGTGAGCAACAATTACATGTAATTGGTGTCGGCCACGTAAAATCGACTGGAATTCGTAAAGGCGCCATTGTTGATATTGATGCGACAGTACAATCAATTAAAAAAGCAGTTGAGCAAGCTGAAAGAATGACAGGTATCAAAATACACGATGTTATACTAGGTGTACCAGCAAATCAAACATTTTTACAACCGGTAAAAGGTGTTGTTGCTGTAAATAGTGAGAATCGTGAAATTGGTGATGATGATTTGGAACGTGTCATCGAATCCGCACAAGTTATGTCTATCCCACCAGAGCGTGAGTTAGTAAACTTAATACCTAAGCAATTTATTGTGGATAATCTTGATGAAATTAAAGACCCGCGTGGTATGATAGGCATTCGTTTAGAAATGGATGCAACAATGATTACGACTTCGAAAACTTTATTACATAACGTATTGCGTTGTGTAGAGCGAGCTGGTTTACAAATTCGAGAAATTTATTTACAGCCTTTAGCGGCAGGTTACTTTGCTTTGACAGAAGATGAAAAAAATCAAGGTACGGCTTATATCGATTTAGGTGGAGGTTCAACAACGATCGCTGTATTTGAAGAAGGCTTATTAAAGCATACAGGGGTTATCCCGGTAGGCGGAGAACATATTACAAAAGACTTATCAATCGTCCTAAAGACACCGACTGAACAAGCTGAAAAAATAAAAAGACAATTTGGACATGCGTTCTATGATGATGCTTCAGATGACGAATTATTTGAAGTACCTGTAGTAGGAACAGATACAACAGACCAATATAATCAGCGTTATATTGCTGAAATTATCGGCGTGCGTCTAGAAGAAATGTTTGAGCTCGTGTTAGATGAGTTAGCGCGTCTAGGTGTGAGTGATTTACCAGGAGGCATTGTAATGACTGGTGGAGTAGCACAGCTAGAAGGGATTGCTCAGCTTGCACGGGAAGTAATGCAGACGCGTGTACGTGTGTTTGTGCCAGATTATATAGGTGTACGTGATTCAGCATTTACAACATCGGTAGGGCTAATTCGTTATGCATATGCGGATGATAAGTTCTATGGAAGAAGTTCTGTAGCAGATGCTTCACCATATATTGCTGCAACGGTACAATCGACTCCTGCTAAAAAGCAATCTCAGCAAGTTGAATATACAGATAATGGCAATAAAGTAAGCGTTATCGATAGAGCAAAAAATATCTTTAATAAGTTTTTTGAATAGTGAGCTTACGATAAAGTGAAACTTCAATCAGTGGGGATTCTACTGATTATTGATAGAGGAACATAGGTTAAGAACTTCACATTTTGTGAGAACGCTTGTGTAATCAACGTGGTGTTGACCTCAATCGAGTTTTTACGGATAGTTGATTTACTCATCAATCCTTTTAGTAAGGTTCAAGGTGGGTGTCTTGTAACTGTTATCTATCACTACAGAAAACATTACTGTCCGTTAATACAGGAAAAAGTCGAGCGAAGTAGGAGGATAAATTAAATGTTAGAATTTGATACAAGTAGTGATCAGCTTGCTGTCATCAAAGTAATTGGTGTAGGTGGTGGCGGTAATAATGCTGTTAATCGTATGATTGAACATGGTGTACAAGGTGTAGATTTTATTGCAGTGAATACAGATGCTCAAGCTTTAAATCTATCAAAGGCAGAACATAAATTACAAATTGGTGGAAAACTTACACGAGGCTTAGGAGCGGGTGCGAATCCAGAAGTAGGGAAAAAAGCAGCCGAAGAAAGCCGTGAGCAAATCGAAGAAGTATTACGCGGAGCAGATATGGTCTTTGTCACTGCTGGTATGGGTGGAGGTACTGGTACTGGTGCAGCTCCAGTTATCGCTCAAATTGCGCGTGATTTAGGTGCATTAACAGTAGGTGTTGTTACACGCCCGTTTTCATTTGAAGGTCGTAAACGTCAAACACAAGCTGTAGGTGGCATTGGTGCAATGAAAGAAGCTGTCGACACGTTAATTGTTATCCCTAACGATAAGCTATTACAAATTGTTGATAAATCAACACCTATGTTAGAGGCATTCCGTGAAGCAGATAATGTATTACGTCAAGGTGTACAAGGTATCTCTGATCTAATCGCAACACCTGGTTTAATTAACTTAGACTTTGCTGATGTAAAAACGATTATGTCTGATAAAGGCTCAGCATTAATGGGTATCGGTATTGCTTCAGGTGAAAACCGTGCGACAGAGGCTGCTAAAAAAGCAATCTCAAGCCCACTTCTTGAAACATCAATCGATGGTGCAAAAGGTGTGATTATGAATATTACTGGTGGGACAAACCTAAGCTTATTTGAAGTACAGGAAGCGGCTGATATTGTTGCTTCAGCATCAGATGAAGAAGTAAATATGATTTTCGGGTCTGTTATTAATGATAGCTTAGATGATGAGATTATCGTAACGGTTATTGCAACAGGCTTCTCAGATGATATATTAACACAGCGTCAAAGTGTACGACCAAGCATGGGAGCACGCCAACAAGCAGCTCCTACACAGCAGCAGCAACCGTTGCGTCAAGAGCCTGTGCAGCAAGAAGCACCGCGTCAAACACAAAACTATCAGCAAGAAGACGCATTAGATATTCCAACATTTTTACGCAACCGTAGAAATCGCGGGTAGTAATTGATGAGGATGTTAGGAAAGGCACAAGCTTTTCCTAACATCCTCAGTTTTTTATACTTCGTGTTAGTCTTTACGCGTCGTTATTCGAAGTAAAAGGCTTAATGAAAAGGGCTGTCCGAATTTTTTTCGGACAGCTCTTTTCTAATTGGATTGAGCGAATTTTGAAGTTCAACGAGTGAGTTGTTATTTTTGAACTAGTTAGTGGTCGTCTCAAAAGCATATAAATAAACATTTTAAAATTTAGCAAACAAACTCTACATCCAACTTTCCAAAGCATAGAAATATAGCAAGCATGTTAATACGATTACTTGTCACAGAGAAAATTTGTTACTATCACTATATTCTTGCGATAGGAAAAATATTGCTGCTGTCGCTTCGCTTTCGCGCAGAAAGGATTGCTGCTGTCGCTTCGCTTTCGCGCAGAAAAACATGTGCTGAATCAAAATAAAGGTTCATTAACATATCTACCTGTAAATATATCTCTAAAAAAATACGAATAACTACAGAAAAAGAGATATGTTTATCTACCTTTTCTATCGTTTGCCTCACGTTTTGTCATTTCCTCAATTTTTTTGCGTTTTCTTGTCTAAATTTTTTGTTAACTGAATACAATGAAGTGACAATTTCTAACATAGTGTTAATGGTAAGCTTCTAACTAGGAGGAAGCGATACATGGTTGGCGAATGGCTTGTATTAATAAATACACTATTTAATTATTTGCTCGTCTTGTTTATTAGCAAAATAACAAATGTCTATGTGACGAAAAGGCGAGCTTTCTTTGCAGCTTTTATAAGCGGTACGCTGAGCGCAATTTTTACACCTTCATTAGGGATTGCTGTTGTGAGTGCTCTTTTATTAGCTGGCATTGCGTTTTCGTTTCAGTATCGAATTTTATTGAAACAAACAGCGGTACTTGTTGTGGCAACTATATTTTTAGGAGGCTTATTAACAGCGGCACAACCTTTCCTAGCAGGTCGTTCATTGCTTTTTTATATTGTACTTTGTAGCCTGCTTGCTATTTGTAGCTCAAAATGGGCAGAAATAAAATGGCGCAGCTTTTGGCAACAAAAAATACAGGCAAGCTATGTAGTGACATGCAAATTGCATTTAGGTGATACACAATTAGAGCTACGCGGCTTTATTGATACAGGAAATATGTGTACGGAACCTATTAGTCAGCAGCCTGTCCATTTTATTTCTTATCGTATGATTAAGGATAAGCTACCTGCATCCATTAATGACGCCATTGGTTTATGGGACGCAGCATCACCTTACAACTTATCGATGTTTCCACGTGAATGGTTGACATCTATTCGTCTTATTCCATTAACAACTATACAGCAAAAGGCGATTGTACCTGCATTTCGTTTAACAGAATGGACGATTAATGAACAAAAGGTAACAGGACATTATGTCGTACTCACAAAAAATGATGCTAATTTTCCGCAACAAGCTGATATGATGCTTCATGTTTTAGCGCTTTCCAATCAACAATAAAGGAGGAGAATGATTGATTCAAAAACTAGTAGCGTATTTGCAAAATATTTGGAGTAAGTTCTTTCACAAAGGAACATACTATATAGGAGGACATGATTCATTGCCAGTACCATTAACTAGAGAAGAAGAATTAACTGTCGTTGAAGCCTTTATGAATGGAGATTTATCCGCAAGAGATACATTGATTGAACGAAATTTGCGTCTTGTTGTTTATATTGCACGACGCTTTGATAATACAGGTACACCAATTGAGGATTTGATTAGTATTGGTTCGATTGGTTTAATTAAAGCGATTGAAACGTTTAATAAAGAGAAAAATATCAAGCTTGCAACATATGCATCACGTTGTATTGAAAATGAGATTTTAATGCATTTGCGTAAAACAAGCCGTATGAAAGGGGAAGTATCGTTTGATGAGCCACTGAATTCAGATGCGGATGGCAATGAGCTATTGTTATCTGATATTTTAGGAACAGAAGTGCATATTATCACGAATGATGTGGAGCGCAAAATCGAGCGTCAACATATGTTTAGTGCAATTAATTGCCTAAACCCACGAGAAAAATACATTATGGAATGTCGCTTTGGACTGAACGGTAAGGAAGAAATGACGCAAAAGGAAGTAGCGGATCATTTAGGTATTTCGCAATCATATATTTCAAGGCTAGAGAAAAAAATCATACTAGAGCTGCGAGAATATTTAAATGCGCCAATTGCATAACTTGGATGAATTTGCCGTCTTTTTTTACGCATAGCCAACTTTACTTGGGGACAAACTGAACGAAAGATAATCGTTCGGAGGGGAAAAGTTGATGCGAACAAAAGTAGAGCTATGTGGTGTAGATACGGCTAAGCTCCCAGTGTTAAAACATGAGGAAATGCGCGAGTTATTCATTCAATTACAGGCGGGAAATATCGCTGTACGTGAGGAGCTTGTTATTTGTAATCTACGCTTAGTATTAAGTATTGTAGGACGCTTTTCATATCGTGGTGAGCAAGCTGACGATTTATTTCAAGTAGGCTGTATCGGTTTATTAAAAGCAATTGATCATTTTGATTTAAAGCATAATGTACGATTTTCGACATATGCTGTACCGATGATTATCGGTGAGATTCGCAGGCATTTACGCGACCATCATGCAGTGCGTGTGTCGCGCTCATTAAGAGATATTGCTTATAAAGCAATGCAAGCAAAGGAGCGCTTCATCACGGAGAATTTGTATGAACCGACCATTGAACAATTGGCGGCAGCGATTGAAATGAAACCTGAAGATGTGTTATTTGCACTTGATGCCATTCAAGATCCTGTTTCATTACAAGAGCCGATTTATTCAGATGGTGGAGATGCAATGTATTTAATGGATCAATTAAAGGGTGATGTGTCTGAGGATCAATGGGTAGATTATGTATCGGTGAAGGAAAGTCTACAAAAATTAGATGAGCGACAACAGCTTATTGTAGCAAAGCGCTTTTACTATGGTGAAACTCAAACAGAAATTGCGAAATCACTTGGGATATCGCAAGCACAAATTTCCCGCTTAGAAAAAAGCGCAATTGAAATGATGCAGTCCGATTATTTAAATTAATAGATGTGAAGGCATTCACTAAAGCAGACTAATGAGCCGCTTTGGTGAATGCTACTTGCACTTATCCGTTTTAAAAGTTAGAAGAAAAGAGTTTGAATTCAGTGTTTTTAATTTCTCAAATTAACCGTTTTTAATACTTTAACAAAATAGCAAATCGTTATCTGAAAAGTGGTCTAATGTACCACTTTTTAGATAACCCAATAATGGAAATCCACTTAGATGCACTCGTTATAAGTGGATTTTTGGCGTTTAATTAAGTGCCAGGCACAGACACAATTGTCTACAATTTAGGAGGGATGTTATGCGTTTTTCGGTAGCGCAGCAAAAGGAAATTATTGAGGCGGGGAGTGGCCGCTTTATCGGTTATATTGTCGATGCTGAAATTTGTGAAAACAGTGGCATGATCACAGGGTTTCTTGTGGCAGAGCCGAAAAAAATACTGCATATTTTTCAAGGGGAAGAAGTGACGAGGAAGATAGCCATACAAGACATCTTAACAATTGGTAAGGACGTTATATTAGTAAAGGGTGTGTTATCATGAATAACTCAAGCTATTCATTGATAAATCATAGTAGGCTTGTTACAATGAAATAAAGTAAAAATACTTGAAAGGCTAATTGGATATTAGCTATAAATAAAGGCTCACATACATTTTTTATTTGAGGTGAGCATGTTGCATCTGCTAAAATAGGTATAATACGATAAAGGGAAACTTCAATCAGTGGGGGTTTTTTCTCATCTCCCACTGATTGTTGATAAAGGAACACAAGCTAGGAACTTCACATCCTGTGAAAACGCTTGTGAGACCAACATCATATTGGTCTCAATCGGGCCTTTTATGAATAGTTATCGCTCATCTATCTTTTTGTTTTTCTCAAGTCTTGAGATGGGCGTCTTGTGCTTTCAGTACAAAAATATTACTGTCCGTTGAATGTAGGATAAAATTTTGATGTAAAGTTGGGAACAGAGTGGCGAAAATTATTGAAAATTTAGCACAAATTCAAGTTAATATAGAACAAGCTAAAAAACGAAGCAATACAGAACAGCAGGTTCATATTATTGCTGTGACAAAAGAGGTAGACGTAGCACGTACAACAGAAGCGATTGAGGCAGGTTTATCGCATTTAGGAGAAAATCGTCCAGAAGGATTGCTAGCGAAAAGAGAAGCGATACAGCAAACGGCAAGTTGGCATTATATTGGCTCATTGCAAACGCGTAAAGTAAAGCAAGTCATTCATGAAATGGATTATTTACATTCATTAGACCGTTTAAGCTTAGCAGAGGAAATTGAAAAGCGTGCACAGCATGTCGTTAAATGCTTTATACAAGTAAATATCTCAGGTGAAGAGTCGAAGCATGGCGTAACGGCTGAAGAAACAATTGCATTTCTTCATAGCTTGAAGGAGATGACAAAAATTGAAGTTGTAGGCTTAATGACAATGGCTCCATATACCGATGACGAAGAGCTGATACGCTCGGTGTTTCGCAATTTGAAAAAATTACAGCAGGAAGTTGTGGCTCTAAAGCTACCGTATGCGCCTTGTACAGAACTTTCGATGGGTATGTCAAATGATTATGAGATTGCCGTTGAGGAAGGTGCGACATTTGTAAGAATTGGCACAGCTCTTGTTGGCTAGAAGGAAGGGATAAAATATGAGTATGAAAAATAAAATCAAAAACTTCTTTTATTTAGATGAAGAAGAGGTGGAAGTCGCGCAAGCAACACCTAAAACTTCATATGAGCCGCCCAAACAACAAGAACAGCTAAAGCCTGTCGTTAATAATCGCGTAAAAAAAGAGCGTAAAATTCAAATGAATGAAGAGCCTGCACCAGTGCAATCGATGAATAATGTAGTGAGTCTACAAGCAGCAGCATCGTCGAAAGGTTCAAAAGTGATACTAATCGAGCCACGAGTTTATGCAGAGGCACAAGATATTGCAGAACATTTGAAAAATAAGCGTGCGACGATTGTTAATTTACAGCGCATTGACATTGACCAAGGTAGACGTATTATTGACTTTTTAAGCGGTACAGTCTATGCATTGGGGGGAGATATTCAACGCGTAGGTGTAGATATTTTCTTATGCACACCAGACAATGTTGAAGTTGCGGGAGAAATCTCAAGCTATTTAGAAGATATTTAAAAACTTAGTGAGGATATATATTATATGATTATTTATCAAATTATTAACCAAGTCTTTACAATATACACATTTATGATTATCGGTTATATTTTAATGTCTTGGATTCCAGCAGCACAAGGATCAGCTGTAGGGCGTTTTTTAGCAACATTAGTAGAACCTTATTTAGGGGTTTTTAGAAAATTCATTCCACCACTTGGTATGATTGATATTTCACCGATTATCGCATTGTTTGCATTACGCTTTATTCAACAAGGTGTAATTATTGTCCTGAGTTATATTGTTTAACTAATTTAAAAACAAGTGCCTCCTTTGTGGAGGCTTTTATTATATTTGCAAATGGAGATAAAAGATGGAACATTTAATTCAGCATTTTCGGAAGGATGAGCAGCCGTTTATTGAACAAGTTGTTGGCTGGCAACGTGAGGTAGAGGATCGATATGCACCAAAATTGACTGATTTTTTAGATCCACGCCAACGCTTTATTGTCATGGCGATTGTTGGACAGGTGGATGATTTGCAAGTAAAGTCGACAGGAATTTTTGATACGGCAGAGCGCGAGCGCCTAATGATTGCGCCGAACTATTTTGATGCGCTGATGGAAGATTTTCAAATTGCAATTTTTCGTGTGAACTATCCAGCGAAATTTGTACAATTAAAGCATCCAGATGTTCTTGGTGCACTATTATCATTAGGAATAGATAGAAGCAAGTTTGGTGATATTCGAATAGCAGAGAATACAATTCAATTTGCAGTTGCTAAGGAAGTAGCTGATTATGTAAGAGCTAATTTAACGTCTATTGGCAAAGTAAAGGTTCATATAGAGGAATTGGGTGAACAAGCTCCTCTCATCCAATTAGAAGAGCAGTGGGTAGAACAGCTTGTTTTAATTTCATCAATGCGGCTGGATGTAGTGATTGCAACGGTGTTAAACATATCGCGCCAGAAATCGCAAAGTTTAGTGACCTCAGGTAGAGTGAAGATTAATTGGACAGTGCGTGAACATGTCAGCTTTGAATTGCAGGAAGGCGATATTGCTTCTGTTAGAGGCTTTGGACGTTTCAAAGTTCTTATGACCGAAGGACGAACAAAAAAAGATAAAATTCGGTTACAAATAGGTCGTTTAGAGCAAAAATCATAAATATGGGCTGTTTTTTATGAATAATCGTATTCATAATTGCATAAAAGCTTTATAATAAACGAAAAGATGATATGGATAAAGGAGTTGTCATGTAATGCCGTTATCACCGCTTGATATACATAATAAGGAGTTTACGAGAGGCTTTCGCGGCTATGCGGAGGACGAAGTAAATGAATTTTTAAACCAAATCATTAAAGACTATGAAATTATTTTGCGTGACAAAAGAGAGCTTGAAGAAAAAGTGAAAATGATGTCAGAGCAAATAGGTCATTTCAATACATTAGAGGATACTTTACAAAAATCAATCATTGTGGCACAAGATGCAGCAGAGGAGCTTCGTCGTAATTCACAAAAAG
Source organism: Metasolibacillus meyeri (assembly GCF_003049505.1). Lineage (GTDB taxonomy): Bacteria > Bacillota > Bacilli > Bacillales_A > Planococcaceae > Metasolibacillus > Metasolibacillus meyeri. The sequence goes on along the minus strand of NZ_PYWN01000042.1, from coordinate 43,100 downwards.
AAGCGAAGTTAATTGTCAAGGAAGCGGAAAAAAATGCTGATCGCATTGTCAATGAAGCGTTGACGAAGGCACGTAAAATTACAATTGAAATTGATGAGCTAAAAAAACAGTCAAAAGTTTTCCGCAATCGCTTTAAAATGCTTGTAGAGGCGCAGTTGGATTTATTAAATACGGATGACTGGGAGCATTTGCTTGAGTATGATGTAGCGTTAGTTGACATTCAAGAGCAAATTAGAGTTGGAGAGGACAATGAAAAATAGGGTTGTCCTTGCTATAGCGCTTGACGTTTTTTTCTGTTTTTCATATACTTTGAATAGATGTGAATAATGGCACTTGAGGAAGACAGTATGTTTTAATTGTGGGTTAGCGATCTGAGGATAGTGAGAGCTCAGACAAAACAATTAAAGCGGAATATCACTTCTGAGCTAAATTACTGAAAACGCAATGAGTAAGTAATTTCGATTAACGCGACGTTATAGCGTTCTAAGAGACACAATTTTTGTGTAAATTAGGGTGGTACCACGAGTTATAGCTTCTCGTCCCTTGATGTGAGGGATGTGAGGCTTTTTTATTTATTTTAAGGAGGAATTTAATAAATGGTAGAGTATAAAAACACGTTATTAATGCCAAAGACAGATTTCCCGATGCGTGGAAATTTGCCAGCAAATGAGCCGAAAATGCAGGAAAAATGGAACGAGCAAAACATTTATGAGCTTGTAGCTGAACGTACGAAGGATCGACCACATTATGTATTGCATGACGGTCCCCCATATGCAAATGGCGATATCCATATCGGTCACGCTTTAAATAAAGTATTAAAAGATATGATTGTGCGTCATCGTTCTATGACAGGTTATCATGCGCCATATGTACCGGGCTGGGATACGCACGGTTTACCGATTGAGCAGGCGTTAACGAACAAAGGTGTAAAACGTAAAGAAATGTCAGTGGCAGAATTCCGCAAGCTTTGTGAGGAGTATGCATACGAGCAAATCGACAATCAACGTGAGCAATTTAAACGTTTAGGTGTGCGTGGTGATTGGGAAAATCCATATATCACATTAAAGCCTGAATTCGAAGCACGCCAAATTGAAGTGTTCGGGAAAATGGCGGAAAAAGGTTATATTTATAAAGGCTTAAAGCCTGTTTATTGGTCACCATCTTCTGAATCAGCATTAGCGGAAGCGGAAATTGAATATAAAGATGTCAAATCGGCATCTATTTATGTAAGCTTTGCAATTAAAGAAGCAAACGGGGTTGTACCAGCTGATGCGAAATTTATTATTTGGACAACAACACCTTGGACATTACCAGCAAACCTTGGCATTACAGTAAATCCAGAATTAACATATGTTGTTGTGGCAGTAGCTGACAATAAATTTGTTATTGCAAAAGATTTACTTGAAACAATCGCGCAAGAATTAGAATGGGAAAGCTATGAAATCGTGCAGGAGCTAAAAGGTGAGGCGTTAGACCGTATCGTTGCAGCGCATCCATTTTATGACCGTGATTCACTTGTCATGCTTGGTGACCACGTAACAGCAGAGGCTGGTACAGGTTGTGTTCATACAGCACCAGGACACGGGGAAGACGACTTTAATGTCGGTAAATTATACGGCTTAGAGGTGTTATCACCTGTCGATAATCGTGGCTGTTATACAAGCGAAGCACCAGGCTTTGAAGGTATTTTTTATGATGATGCGAATAAAGTGATTACAGAAAAATTAAAGGAAGTTGGCGCATTAGAAAAGCTAAACTTCTTTACACACTCGTATCCACATGACTGGCGTACGAAAAAGCCTGTTATTTACCGTGCGACACCACAATGGTTTGCATCTGTTGAAATGTTCCGTAGCGAACTATTAGATGCAGTGAAGGCGACAGCATTCACACCAACATGGGGCGAAACACGTCTATATAATATGATTCGTGACCGTGGTGACTGGGTAATTTCTCGTCAACGTGCGTGGGGCGTGCCGATTCCGATTTTCTATGCGGAAAATGGTGAGCCGATCATTACACCAGAAACGATTGCACATATTGCGGCATTATTCCGCGAGCATGGTTCAAATATTTGGTTCCAAAAGGAAGCGAAAGAGCTATTACCAGAAGGTTTTACACATCCAGGTAGCCCGAACGGCGAATTTACGAAAGAAAACGATATTATGGACGTTTGGTTCGACTCAGGCTCATCTCACCAAGGTGTCTTAGTAGAGCGCGGTATCGCATATCCAGCTGACCTTTATTTAGAAGGCTCTGACCAACATCGTGGCTGGTTTAACTCATCGTTAATCACATCTGTAGCAATCAACGGACATGCACCATATAAAGGTTTGTTAACACATGGCTTCGTATTAGATGGCGAAGGACGCAAAATGAGTAAATCATTAGGCAATGTTATCATCCCACAAAAAGTGATGGATCAATACGGGGCGGATATTTTACGTTTATGGGTAGCATCTGTTGACTATACAGGTGATGTGCGTATTTCAATGGATATGTTAAAGCAAGTATCGGAAGCATATCGTAAAATCCGTAATACATTGCGTTTCTTACATGGTAATGTAGCGGACTTCAATCCAGCGACAGACCGCGTTGCCTATAGCGAGCTACGCGAAATGGATCAATATATGTATATGCGCCTGCAAGATGTATTAAAAACAGTGCGCGCGGCATATGACCGTTATGAGTTCTCAACAGTTTATACAGTTGTCAACAACTTTGTAGCAGTAGAATTATCTTCATTCTATTTAGATATCGCCAAAGATGTTGTCTATATCGAAGGAGCAGACCAAAAAGACCGTCGTGCGATGCAAACGGTTATGTACGATACATTAATGACATTATTAAAAGTATTAACGCCAATTTTACCGCACACGACAGATGAAATGTGGTCGTACTTAGGTCAAGAGGAAGTATCCGTACAATTAACAGACTTCCCAGAAGTTGACGAGCAAGCAAACTTCGAAGAGCTACGCGTAAAATGGACAAAAATCATTGCAGTGCGTGATGAAGTGTTAAAAGCGTTAGAGGAAGCACGTAATGCGAAAACTATCGGTAAATCGTTAGAGGCAAAATTAACGGTTTATGCGGATGCAGAAGTGGCAGAATTGCTACAAGATGCAAATATTAATTTTGCGCAGTTATCAATCGTTTCAGCATTTGAAGTAGCTGGCACAAAAGCAGATGCACCAGCAAATGCTCTAGCTTTGGATAAAACGGCAATCGTTGTGGAAAAAGCAGAGGGGGAAAAATGTGAGCGTTGCTGGACAATTTCACAAACTGTTGGTACAAATGACAAGCATGCGACATTATGTGCGCGCTGTGCGGATGTTGTAGAAAAATATTACGTTTAACTTAATTCAGAATATTTATTGCGGATCTCTGTGTAATTGATAAATAATTTTAACTAAAAGCCTGAACTACTCTATGAAATCCAGTAGTTCAGGCTTTTTAGCTTAACTTTAATATTTGCTATGATATGAAAAGTATTAGACTATAAAACATAGTTAATTCTTAAAATATTGATGAATTACTGTATCAAAATAGCCTTTCTACTGGTGGATAAAGATATAGCAATTTCATATGAGATACTCAAGATTAAAATATTAGGTCCTTCAGTCCTTTTTAGTTATTCGTAATTTACCTATACTAAAAGTAAGAAATTTAAGTTTATTTTTTCTCATATATTATATATAATGCTATACAGCTAAGCTTTTTCATAAATTGGTGATGTTCAGAAATTATTTATGACTTAATACTTAAGTGTATATTTTTCACAAAAATAAATGGAATAATTGTACAATAAATTATATAAAAAGAAGGGTAATGAGATGGAGATTTTTGTTGGAAGACAACCAATCCTTAATGTTAAAAAGGAAGTTATTGCTTATGAATTATTGTATAGAAGCAAAGATTTAAACGAATTCCCTAATATTGATTCTGACACTGCAACGGTAAAAGTGTTGGTAAATACTCTTCTTCTTTTTGGTGCAGAAAGAGTGATGAAGGAGAAGCCTGTTTTTGTGAATTTTACTGAGAATTTATTATATAGTTCTATTTTTGATTGGTTAGAACCTACTCAAATAGTAGTTGAAATACTGGAAGATATTCCGATTACAAAAAAGCTTACTGCAAGAGTACGAAGATTAAAAGAAAAAGGTTTTCAAATTGCACTGGATGATTTTATTTTAAATGAGCAAATAGAAGAATACGATGAACTATTTCAATATGTAGACTATATTAAAATTGACTTTTTACTGTCTCCTGTGGAGGAGCGCTATAAAGTCGAGAGAAAAGTAAAAATGAATTTTCCACATATTCAATTGCTAGCAGAAAAAGTGGAAACATATGATGATTTTAATAGTGCTAAATATTTAGGATATACATTATTCCAAGGCTATTTTTTTGAAAAGCCGCAAACGTTGGCTGGCACGAGTATCCCCTCTAATACAATTCAATATTTAAATACATTAGTGTTGTTAAATGATGAAGAGCCGGATGTTCAGTTAGTAGCTGAAAGTATAGAAAATGATTTATCATTGACGTATAAGCTTTTACAAACAATCAATATTACGACCGTACAGTCCAAATCGAAAATTCAATCGGTTAGACAGGCCATCATGATGTTTGGGCTACCGAACTTAAGAAAATGGATTTATTTTATAGCGATGAGCGAGCAACATTTTGGAGATAGCGGAGGTTTTTATGAAGAAATTATGCGTTCATCTTTCTTTAGAGCGAAAGTGTGTGAATTGCTAGCGAAGCGTCATCATAATCAAAATCCGTCAGAATATTTTTTAACAGGTATGTTTTCATTAATTGATACACTATTAAGAAGCAATTTAGAAGAGATCCTACAAAAGCTTCCTTTATCGAACAATGTTATTCATACACTTTTAGGTCACCAAACAGATATCACGCCTTATTTACAATTTAGCATTACGCTAAGTAAGTTAGAGTGGGATAAACTTGAGGAAATAGGAGCCGCTTTAGGCTTAGATGCTTATGAAATGGATGATTTGTATAATGAAGCATTAACTTGGGCTGAAAAATTACTATGAAAAGAAACTACATTGAAAAGAGAAGCTAGCTCCTTTCGATGTAGTTTCTTAAATTTCTTTATTTAAAGGCTTTGCTATAATCAGTTGCTTGTCGTAATGCTCGTTCCTCAATTGGAATACGTACAGATAGCATGGCAACGTTTAACACAGTGAAAATAAATGCGCTGAAATAAGCTTGGAACATGAAGGGGAGTATAAGAAATTCTAGGCTGACAACAATATAATTAGGATGGCGCAAAAAGCGATAAGGTCCTTTGCGAACGACTGTTGCATTCGGCAAAATAAAAATTTTTGTGTTCCAAAAGCGCCCTAAAGAATAGATGCACCATATACGCATTGCTTGAACACCGATAAATAATAACAACAATAGCAAAAACACAGGAGACACTAACGTTTTTTTCAATGTTATTTCTAAAATTAAGATAATAAAAAAGCTGCTATGCAGTGCAAGCATGTACGGATAGTGTGATGCTCCTACCTCATAAGCGCCTTGTGCACGTAGCCAGCGCTCATTATGACGTGCAATAATTAATTCTGTGAAGCGTTGTAAAATAACAATGGCTAGAAATAAATAGGCCATCCTCATGCCCCCCATTTTACTAATACAGCTTCACCACAAAAACCAGGTCCTAACGCAACGAGCATACCAAACTCATTGGATTCTTTGTTTTGTAACATAAATTGCTCTAGCACATAGAGCACAGTAGGTGAAGACATATTACCATATTGTTGTAACACCGTCTGAGCAATTACTGTTTGTTCATTTGTTAGGCACAACGCCTGTTGATAAGCTTCAAGCACTTTTTTTCCACCGGGGTGTGCGATAAAATGTGCCACATCACGTTCTGTTAAATATTGCTCTTCTAAAAATTCTGTAATAAATGAAGGTAGCCAGCTATGAATAATTGCAGGAATGCTTTTTTGGAAAATAACATGTAAGCCACTGTTTTGCACATCCCAGCCCATTACTTGTTCAGAATTAGGCAATAATTTAGAAGCGCTATGAATAATATAGGGCATATTGCACTGTAGCTCGATATTTGCTTTATCACCGCATATGAGAACAGCAGCAGCACCGTCAGCGAATAATGAAGCACCAACGATATTGCTTTTGCGCACATCCTCCGTTTGGAATGTTAAGCTACAAAGTTCTACACAAACGACAAGCACTTTCGCCGTTGGGTACGCTTGGCAGAAATCAAATGCTCGACTAATACCTGCCGCACCACCAGCACAGCCAAGTCCCCAAAGTGGTATACGTCTTAGTCGATCAGAGAAAGGTAAGTTATTCATAACACGCGCATCAACACTAGGGGTAGCTAAACCGGTTGTACTAACAAAAATAATCGCATCAATATCAGATGGAGCGATAGGAGAGACGAGAAACTCTTGATTTTTTAAGCATTGTTGAATGACTTCAATGCTATACTGTGTTGCTAGTTCTACATATAATTGATTGCGCTCCGCGAACGAATGTGGTGTGCGATGCCACTCAGGTGATACACAGAGCTGTCGCGTTGCAATGCCTCCATTATCAAAAACTTTCAATAGTCTCTCGAGTCGAGGCATCTGCTGTTGAAAAAGCTCTTTTGTTAATTGCTGTGCATCCTGCTGCGTTAATGTGTAAGGTGCTTGATATGTACTAATTGAGCAAATTTTAGGCATATAAACTTTCCCTCCAATTCAAGTATGATGTAATGTATGCAAGGAAGGTGGAAGAACATGCCTTTTTCATAGAGGAATGAAATACGGTAGAGAAGATAATATTATTCGTCCGTCCCAGTCTGTGGTAAAATAAAGAGCATATTGTGTAAACGGAGGCGGCATTTTTGAAAAAATATTATGGAATAGCGATACTAGCTATTTTATTAGATCAAATTACAAAATGGATGATCGTTAAAAATATGGAGGTTGGCGAGCGTATTGGCATTTGGGACCCGTGGCTCGGTTTATTATCACACCGCAATAAAGGCGCAGCTTGGGGCATGCTACAAGGGCAAATGTGGCTGTTTACAATCGTAACAATCGGTGTTATCATTGCTATTCTTTATTTTTTCTATACAGAAGCAAAAGGCAAGCCGTTGTTCCAAGCAAGTTTAATGTTATTATTTGGTGGAGCGGTAGGAAACTTTATCGACCGCTTATTTAGAGGAGAAGTCGTTGATTTTGTAGATGTTCTTATTCCTATTATCAATTATGAATTTCCGATTTTTAACGTAGCGGATGCCGCATTATCGATTGCGGTTGTCATGCTATTAATTGCCGTTATTTTAGACGACCAACAACAAAAGAAAAAGGTGAAACAATGACAGTAGTCACATATACAATTGAAGCACAACAAGCAGGAGAGCGTATTGATAAAGCGCTAGCAAGCTTGCAAGAAGAATGGTCACGCACACAAATTAACAATTGGGTAACAGACGGTGTTGTGAAAGTGAATGGCGCAGAAGTGAAAGCAAAATATAAGGTGAGGGAAGGCGACATCATTGAAGTTGATGTTCCAGAACCAGAATCATTAGAAGTAATTGCGGAAGATTTGGCATTAAACATCGTTTATGAGGATGCGGATGTTGTTGTTGTCAACAAGCCAAAAGGAATGGTTGTTCACCCTGCACCAGGGCATATGACAGGTACCTTGGTCAATGGTTTAATGCATCATTGTAAGGATTTATCTGGCATTAACGGTGTACTACGACCAGGGATTGTCCATCGTATTGATAAAGATACGTCAGGCTTATTAATGGTTGCCAAAAATGATGTTGCACATGAATCTTTAGTCAACCAGCTTGTAGAAAAATCAGTGACACGTAAATATACAGCCTTAGTGCACGGTCATATTGCACATGATAAAGGAACAATCGATGCGCCAATTGGACGCGATACAAAGGATCGTCAAAAACAAGCAATTGTTGATAATGGTAAAAATGCTGTGACACATTTCCAAGTAATTGAACGATTTGGGGATTATACGTTAGTAGAATGTCGCTTAGAAACAGGACGCACGCATCAAATTCGTGTTCATATGCAATACATTGGTTTTCCACTAGTAGGAGATCCAAAATATGGGCTGAAAAAAACAATTGATTTTGATGGACAAGTTCTTCATGCAGGAATTTTAGGCTTTATCCATCCGGCTACAGGCGAGTATTTAGAGTTTTCTTCACCGCTTCCAGAGGACTTTCAACAATTACTTACAGAGTTACGTCAATAGTTATTGACAGTATCTTGAGATAGCATTATAATAAGTAGCAGTTAAAAATGAATATTGCACCTTTAATGGCAGTCCAGAGAGGCTGAGAAGGTAACTTGTGAAGTGTAGGGGATTTTTGTGCGCAAAATTCTTACTACGCGTTATTTCAACACGGACTTTTCAACCTCTCAAGCAAACTGCTTGAGAGGTTTTTTGCATAGCGAAAGAAAGGGGATTACATATGTCCAATATTAACGTTTTGCTTGATAGTGCCTCAATGAATCGTGCTTTGACACGTATCGCACATGAAATCATTGAGCGTAACAAAGGAATTGATGAATGTATTTTAGTAGGAATTAAAACACGCGGTGCCTTTTTAGCTAAGCGATTAGCGGAGCGCATTGAGAAAATCGAAGGCAAGCCCATTCGCACAGGGGAGCTTGATATTACATTATACCGCGATGATTTGACGACAAAACAAGATGAAGCACAAGTACAGCAAGTAGCAATTGACTACAAAGTAGGCGAACAAAAAATTGTTTTAGTTGACGATGTGTTGTACACAGGACGTACCGTGCGCGCAGCACTTGATGCAATTATGGATTTAGGAAGACCAACACAAATTCAGCTAGCTGTTTTAGTGGATCGTGGGCATCGTGAATTACCCATTCGTGCGGATTATGTAGGGAAAAATATCCCGACATCAGGTCAAGAGCGTATTGTTGTAAGTTTGACGGAAGTGGACGAGCTAGATCAAGTAAGTATTCATAAAGTGAACCTTCAATCAATGGGGAAGGCTTTCCTCCCCACTGATTGGTAGTTTCACCAATCGGGTTTTTACAGGCTGTTCTATACTTTGGCTGTACCTAATGATTTGGAGTGAGGTCTGTGTTACCCGTCGTAGAAGTACAGCCTGTTAATACGGGATAAAAATTAGGAGGAACGATATGTCAAAGCCGCTATTAGATATTCATGAAAAGCCATCTGGCATTCAACTAGTTACTTTAAGTTTCCAGCACATGTTTGCCATGTTTGGCGCGACAATCTTAGTGCCAAAGCTAGTTGGCTTAAGCCCTGCAATTGCCTTATTAACGAGCGGAATTGCTACAATTGTTTTTCTTTTAATTACACAGTTTAAAGTACCAGCTTACTTAGGCTCTTCATTCGCCTTTATCGCACCGATATCGATTGCAGCTGGGTTAAACAATGGTGAGAGCATCAATCCAGGGAACGCGATGATTGGTGCGATGCTTGTAGGGCTTACATATGGAATTGTGTCATTAGTCATATGGAAGACAGGCTACAAATGGTTAATGGGCATTTTACCACCAATCGTTGTTGCGCCAGTCATTATGGTGATTGGTCTAGGGTTAGCTGGAACTGCTGTCGATATGGCGATGAATATTAAAGTTGAGACGCTAGATGCAGCAACAGGCGAAATGGTGAAAGAGACGGTTTATAGCTTTAAGCATTTTACAGTAGCATTAGTTACGCTATTTTCAGCTATTATTTTCACGGTGTATTTTAAAAATATTTTAAGTGCAATGCCGATTTTGCTCGGTATCATTATCGGTTATCTATACGCTGTCATCCTCGGAATTGTCGATTTCACAGCAGTGAGTGAAGCACAATGGCTTGCGCTACCAGACTTTTTAATACCAGGTATCCATTATGAATTTACGGTTACTTCCAAAATCTTCTGGGCGATGGTGCCGATTGTCATCGTAACATTGTCGGAGCATATCGGGCATCAGCTTGTATTAGGGAAAGTTGTCAAGCGCAATTATATTAAAGATCCAGGCTTACATCGTTCGATATTAGGGGACGGAATTGGGACATTTTTGAGCGCTTTAATCGGTGGTCCACCGAAAACGACATACGGTGAAAATATCGGCGTACTTGCAATTACCCGTGTCTACTCAGTGTACGTGATTTTAGGTGCCGCAGTACTTGCAATTGTCTTCTCTTTCGTAGGGAAAGCGATGGCGTTGATTCAAACGATACCAACAGCTGTGCTAGGTGGTATTTCAATCTTACTCTTTGGGATTATCGCATCAAGTGGCTTACGTATGCTTGTTGAAAACAATATCGACTTTGGCAACAACCGTAACTTAGTGATTTCATCTGTTATTTTAGTCATCGGTATAGGCGGTGCAGCCTTCCACTTCACAGAGGCGTTTGCAGTAGAAGGGATGGCATTAGCAGCAATCGTCGGTGTTTTATTAAACTTGCTATTACCAGGGCGTGAAAAAACGGTTGCCAATTTAGATGAAGAATAAAAATCTTAGCACATTGTAACTGGAGGCATGAAAATGAAAAATTTATTATCCATGGAGCATTTAACGAATGAAGAAATTTTACACATACTAGAGCGAGCAAGAGCCTTTGAGAATGGTGAAGGATCACAGTTAGCACGCTCCTACAATGTCGCTAATTTATTTTTTGAGCCGAGTACGAGAACGAAAACAAGCTTTGAAATGGCGGAGCACCGTATAGGTTGTACAGTTATTCCCTTCGACGCAGGATTTTCGAGTGCATTAAAGGGTGAAACGATGTACGATACAGTAAAGACGCTTGAAATGATTGGGTTAGATGCAGTTGTTATTCGGGCAAAAGAAGATGAATATTACAATGAGCTTTTAGAAGGCATTAATTGTGCTGTCATCAATGCAGGGGATGGAGCAGGTCAACATCCGTCACAAAGTCTGCTTGATTTATATACAATTCAAAAGGAATTTGGCACATTCGAAAATTTAAAGATTACGATTGTTGGGGATATTTCACATAGTCGTGTAGCGAAATCGAATGCAGCCGCTTTAACGAAGCTAGGGGCGAATGTTCGCTTCCTATGCCCAGAAGAATGGGCAGGACAATTTGAAGCACATCATTCATGGGATGAGCTTATTCATGATAGCGATGTGATTATGTTGCTGCGCATTCAGCATGAGCGTCATTCAGTAAGTAAAAGCTTTTCTAAAGAAAGCTACCATGAGCAATATGGCTTAACGGTGGAGCGTGAGGCACAAATGAAGGATGGGGCAATCATTATGCACCCTGCACCTGTGAATCGGGATGTGGAAATCGCTGATGAGCTAGTGGAATGTGAACGTTCGCGTATTTTCCAGCAAGTACGTAACGGCGTTTTTGCACGTATGGCAATTTTAGAAACAATTTTGAAGGGGAGAGAATAATATGACAACATTTATCCACAACATCAAAATGGTGAACGAAGCAAGCGAGCTAGTAACGACAAGCATTACGATTGAAGAAGGCAAAATTACAGCAATCGGCGGCGAACAGCCAGCACATGCGCAAGTGATTGATGGAAAAGGCAACTTAGTAGCACCAGGCTTTGTTGATGTACATACACATTTACGTGAGCCAGGCTTCGAGCATAAAGAAACAATTGCGACAGGGACAGCATCAGCAGCAAAAGGTGGTTTTACAACAATTTGTGCAATGCCAAATACGAAGCCAGTACCCGATTCAATTGAAAACATGCAATTAATCAACGGCTTGATTCAAGACAGTGCTGTCATTCGTGTATTACCATACGGCTCACTAACGAAAGACATTTCAGGTGAGGTACGTACAAATATGGAAGAGCTAAAAGCACAAGGGGCAGTAGCCTTCTCAGATGACGGTGTCGGCATTCAGCTAGCAGCAACGATGTATGAGCAAATGAAGGAAGCAGCACGCATTGATGCAGTCGTTGTGGCGCACTGTGAAGATAACTCACTTATTTATGAAGGGGTTATGCATGAAGGAACACGTAATAAAGAGCTTGGTCTACCAGGTATTCCATCAATTTGTGAATCAGTACAAATCGCACGTGATGTATTATTAGCGGAAGCAGCAGGTGCTCGCTATCATGTTTGTCACGTATCAACGAAGGAATCTGTGCGCGCAGTACGCGATGCAAAAGCTGCAGGTATTCGCGTGACAGCAGAGGTTTGTCCACATCACTTATTACTTGAAGAAATGGACATCCCTTCAGATGATGCAAACTGGAAAATGAACCCACCATTACGTGCAGCAGACGATAAAGATTCTTTACATGCGGCATTATTAGATGGCACGATCGATTGTATCGCAACAGACCATGCACCGCACACAGTCGAAGAAAAATGCTGTGGGATGGTAGGAGCACCATTCGGTATCGTTGGCTTTGAAACAGCATTCCCACTTTTATATACAAGCTTTGTTGAAACAGGGAAATGGACATTAAAGCAATTAATTAACTGGATGACAGTGAAACCTTCTCAGATTTTTGATTTACCATACGGTACATTAACAGTAGGCGCATCAGCAGACTTAACAATTATCGATTTAAACAAAGAGCAAACGATTGATGCAGAAGGATTTGTTTCAAAAGGTCGCAACACACCATTTAACGGCTGGGTAGCAAAAGGCTGGCCGGTATTAACGATGGTAGAAGGTAAAATCGCATTCGAGGAGGCACAATAATCATGAAAAAGCGTTTATTAATTTTAGAGGATGGCACAGTATTTAGTGGTGCTGCATTCGGTAGCGATAGAGCGTCACAAGGTGAGGTAGTCTTTACAACAGGTATGGTAGGCTATCAAGAAACATTATCAGATCCTTCTTTTTATGGACAAATTGTTACATTAACATATCCGTTAATCGGAAACTATGGCATTAATCGTGATGATTTTGAAAGCATTACGCCAGCAATTCGTGGCTTTGTCGTGCGTGAGCTAGAGGAACATCCGTCAAATTTCCGCTGTGATACAACATTAAATGACTATTTAACAAGTCAGGATATCCCAGGAATTGAAGGCATTGATACGCGTAAATTAACACGTATTATTCGCTCAAAAGGTGCAGTGCGTGCGATTTTAACAGCGGCAGATGAGGAAGTAAATGTGGATGAAATTGTTGCACAATTACAAGCAACACCACTGATTACACACCATGTAAAAGAAGTGTCACCAAAAGCGGCATACCCATCACCAGGTCGTGGTCAGCGCGTTGTTGTAATGGATTTCGGTATGAAGCATGGTATTTTACGCGAATTAAATAAACGCGATTGTGATGTCTTAGTGGTACCTTACAACACATCAGCAGAGCAAATTTTAGCATGGCATCCAGATGGCGTAATGTTATCAAATGGCCCTGGAGACCCAGCGGATGTAACAGAAGGTGTGGAAACGATTAAAAAATTAATTGGTCAAGTGCCGATTTTCGGTATTTGCTTAGGTCACCAGCTATTTGCATTAGCGAGCGGTGCAACAAGCTTTAAATTACCATTCGGACACCGTGGGGCGAACCATCCTGTGAAAGATTTGCGCACAGGGCGTACAGAGTTGACATCTCAAAACCATGGCTACGCGATTGATGTAGAATCATTAGGGAATACAGATTTAGAAATTACACATATCGCGTTAAATGATGGAACAGTTGAAGGGGTACGCCATAAAACACATCCAATCTTCACTGTGCAATATCACCCTGAAGCTTCACCAGGCCCAGAAGACTCAAATCATTTATTCGATGAATTCATTGACATGATGGAAGCAGAAAAGGAGAAAAAACATGCCTAAACGTACAGATATCAACACAATTTTAGTAATCGGCTCAGGCCCAATCGTGATCGGTCAAGCAGCAGAATTTGACTATGCTGGTACACAAGCTTGTTTATCGTTAAAAGAAGAGGGCTACCGCGTTATTTTAATTAACTCAAACCCTGCGACAATTATGACAGATACAGAAATTGCAGATAAAGTATATATCGAGCCAATTTCATTAGAATTCGTTTCACGTATTTTACGTAAAGAGCGTCCAGATGCAATTTTGCCAACACTTGGTGGGCAAACTGGTTTAAACATGGCGATTGAATTAGATGAATCAGGTATTTTAGATGAGCTAGGCATTGAAATTTTAGGAACGAAGCTTGATGCCATTCATAAAGCGGAAGACCGCGATTTATTCCGTAATTTAATGTATGAGCTAGGTGCACCTGTGCCTGAATCGGATATTATCCATAATTTAGATGAAGCGAAGCGCTTCGTTGAAAAAATCGGCTACCCTGTTATCGTACGTCCAGCCTTCACATTAGGCGGTACAGGCGGTGGTATTTGTCACAATGATCAAGAGCTAGAGGAAATCGTGACATCGGGTTTGAAATATTCACCAGTGACACAATGTTTACTTGAAAAATCAATCGCAGGCTTTAAAGAGATTGAGTATGAAGTAATGCGCGATGCTGCGGACAATGCGATTGTTGTATGTAATATGGAAAACTTTGACCCAGTTGGTATTCATACAGGTGACTCGATTGTTGTCGCACCATCTCAAACATTATCTGACCGTGAATATCAAATGTTGCGTAATATCTCTTTAGATATTATCCGCGCATTAAAAATTGAAGGTGGCTGTAACGTACAATTAGCACTAGACCCAAATAGCTTCCAATACTATGTAATCGAAGTAAACCCACGTGTTTCTCGCTCATCTGCATTAGCATCAAAAGCAACAGGCTATCCAATTGCGAAGCTAGCGGCGAAAATTGCAGTAGGTTTAACATTAGATGAAATTAAAAACCCTGTAACAGGTTCAACATACGCTTGCTTTGAGCCAGCACTTGACTATATCGTAGCGAAAATTCCTCGTTGGCCATTCGATAAATTCGAATCAGCGAAGCGTAATTTAGGTACGCAAATGAAGGCGACAGGTGAAGTAATGGCACTTGGTCGTACATTTGAAGAAGCATTATTAAAAGCGGTTCGCTCACTGGAAACAGGTCATGTCCATATCGAAATGAAACACCCTGAGGAGCTAACAGATGCTTGGATTGAAAAGCGTATTCGCAAAGCGGGCGATGAGCGATTATTCTTCATCGGTGAGGCGTTACGTCGTGGTGTCACAATCGAGCAAATTCACGAATGGTCAGCAATTGACTTATGGTTCCTGAAAAAGCTAGAAAAAATCGTGACGATGGAGAGCACAGTAGCAGCTAATAAAAACGACAAAGATGTATTGCGCACAGCAAAACGTTTAGGCTTTGCGGATAAAAAGATTGCGGAGCTTTGGGACACAACAGAAGCAGCAATTTACGCATTGCGTAAAGAAAACGGCATTATCCCTGTTTATAAAATGGTAGATACATGTGCGGCAGAATTCGAATCACAAACACCATACTTCTACGGCACATATGAAGACGAAAACGAATCGGTGCGCTCTGATAAGCCATCTGTTGTTGTACTAGGTTCAGGTCCGATTCGCATCGGTCAAGGTGTAGAGTTCGACTATGCGACAGTGCATTCTGTATGGGCGATTCAAGAAGCAGGCTATGAGGCAATTATTATTAACTCAAACCCTGAAACGGTATCAACAGACTTCTCAATTTCAGACAAGCTGTACTTTGAGCCATTAACAATCGAGGACGTGATGCACATCATCGATTTAGAGCAACCAATCGGCGTAGTTGTGCAATTCGGTGGACAAACAGCGATTAATTTAGCAGATAAATTAGAAGCAAACGGCGTGAAAATTTTAGGTACGACATTAGAAGATATCGACCGCGCGGAAAACCGTGATAAATTCGAGCAAGCATTACAAGCATTAGACATTCCACAGCCTCCTGGTGATACAGCCACTTCAGCAGAAGGGGCAATGGTGATTGCTGAAAAGCTTGGCTTCCCTGTATTAGTACGTCCATCCTACGTACTTGGCGGTCGTGCAATGGAAATCGTTTATAATATGGAAGAATTAGCGCACTATATGGAGCATGCGGTAGAAGCTTCTCCAGACCATCCAGTATTAGTTGACCGCTATTTAACAGGTCAAGAAATTGAGGTTGACGCAATTTGTGATGGTGAAAATGTCTTAATCCCAGGTATTATGGAGCATATCGAGCGTGCAGGTGTTCACTCAGGTGACTCGATTTCTGTCTACCCACCGCAAAAATTAACGGCTGCGCAGCAAGAAACGCTAGTAGATTATACAACGCGCTTAGCAAAAGGCTTAGGCATCGTTGGTTTGATGAATATTCAATATGTTATGAGCAAAGGTGAAATTTACGTAATTGAAGTAAATCCACGTTCATCGCGTACAGTACCGTTCTTAAGTAAAATTACGAATATCCCGATGGCGAATATCGCAACAAAAGCGATTTTAGGTCAATCGATTCCAGCACAAGGCTACCCAACAGGCTTAGCACCAGAGCAAGCGGGCGTATTCGTCAAAGTACCGGTATTCTCATTCGCGAAGCTGCGTCGCGTCGACATCACATTGGGCCCTGAAATGAAATCAACAGGCGAAGTAATGGGGAAAGATGCTACATTAGAAAAAGCACTTTACAAAGGCTTAGTAGCAGCTGGTACAGAAATTAAAACATACGGTACAGTATTATTCACGGTATCGGACAAAGATAAAGAAGAAGCAATTGTTATCGCTAAACGCTTCTCAAAAGTAGGCTATCGCATTATGGCAACAGAAGGAACAGCACGCAGCTTTGAAGCGGCAGGCGTACGCACAGATGTTGTAGAAAAAATCGGGGCAAAAGGCAAAACATTAATCGATGTGATTCAAAATGGTGAGGCACAATTAGTTATCAACACATTAACAAAAGGCAAACAACCAGCGCGTGATGGCTTCCGTATTCGCCGTGAATCGGTAGAAAATGGAGTACCATGTTTAACATCTTTAGATACAGCAGAGGCAATGCTACGTGTAATCGAGTCGATGACATTTACAGCAGAAGAAATGCCAAAGGCGGAGGTTAAGCATTCATGATTCAAAGTGAACGTATGACAGTCGTTCGCCAAGCAAAAATTGCGCATAATATTTTCGAGCTTGTACTACATGGAGAGCTTGTTCAGGCTATGACGCCTGGGCAGTTCGTCCATGTCAAAGTATCGGACACATTGGAGCCACTATTGCGCCGACCAATTAGTATCGCTGATGTCAATAAAGACAATAGCCAGTTTACGATGATTTATCGTGCGGAAGGTCGCGGAACAGAAGTGCTATCATTAGCAGCTACAGGTCAACAAATAGATGTATTAGGTCCACTTGGTCACGGCTTCCCTGTTGAAGCTGTGCCAGCGGGTGGCACAGCGCTATTAGTAGGTGGAGGAATCGGCGTACCACCATTGCATGAATTAGCGAAACAGCTCAATGCGCGTGGTGTTCGCACAATTCATGTACTTGGCTTCCAATCGGAAAATGTAACATTTTATGAGCAACAATTTAGCAAACTAGGCGACACATATTATGTAACAGTAGATGGGACAAAAGGGACAAAAGGCTTTGTCACAACATTGCTTGATGAGCTAAAGCCAGAATTTGATGCATTTTATTGCTGTGGTCCACTGCCAATGTTAAAGGCGATGGAAAATGCCTACCCAGAAAAGGAAGGCTATTTATCATTTGAAGAGCGTATGGGCTGTGGTATCGGTGCTTGCTTCGCTTGCGTTTGTCAAACAACAGACAAAGTGGAAAAAGATTATGTAAAAGTGTGCTCAGATGGGCCAGTATTCCCGAAAGGAGTTGTCCAACTATGAGCCGCATTAACTTAGAATTACCAGGACTATCATTGAAAAACCCGATTATGCCCGCATCAGGCTGCTTCGGCTTCGGTCGCGAATACGCACAGCTTTATGATCTATCAAAGCTAGGTGCAATTATGATTAAGGCAACGACGCTCGAAACACGCGCAGGTAATCCGACACCACGTGTAGCAGAAACAGCGGCAGGTATGCTGAATGCAATTGGTTTACAAAATCCAGGTCTTGAAAAAGTAATGAACGAGGAATTAAAGTTTTTAGAAGGCTATGACGTCCCGATTATCGCAAACGTAGCTGGAACAGAAGTGTCTGACTATGTAGAGGTAGCACGTCAAATTTCAACTGCACGAAATGTCAAAGCACTTGAATTAAACATTTCTTGCCCGAATGTTAAATGTGGCGGAATTCAATTCGGTACAGACCCAGCGACAGCGCAAGAATTAACAGCAGCTGTAAAAGCGGTATCAAGCGTTCCTGTTTATGTCAAACTATCACCAAATGTTACCAATGTTGTAGATATTGCAAAAGCAGTAGAAGCAGGTGGAGCAGACGGCATTACAATGATTAACACATTGGTCGGCATGCGTTTACATGAAAAAACAGGCAAACCTGTTATTGCGAATGGTACGGGCGGTTTATCTGGCCCAGCCGTAAAGCCTGTGGCAATCCGTATGGTCTATGATGTCTACAAAGCAGTGGAAATTCCGATTATCGGCATGGGTGGTATCACGAATGCACAGGACGTAATCGACTTTATGTCAGCGGGGGCATCAGCTGTAGCGGTTGGCACAGCAAACTTCGTCGACCACTTCGTCTGCCCAACAATCATCGATGCATTACCAGCGAAGCTAGACGAGCTAGGTGTAGAGCATATTTCAGAAATTATTGGAAGGAGCCACCGTTAATGAACAACAAACCAATTATTGCACTAGACTTTCCTAGTGAGAAAGAAGTGTTTAACTTTTTACAACAATTTAATGAACCATTGTTCGTGAAAGTCGGCATGGAACTTTATATGCAGGAAGGTCCAAGCATTGTCAATAAAATCAAGGAGCAAGGACATGCTATCTTTTTAGACTTAAAGCTTCATGATATTCCAAATACAGTGCAATCTGCAATGAAAGGTTTAGCACGCTTAGGCATTGATTTAATCAATGTCCATGCAGCAGGTGGCAGACCAATGATGGAAGGCGCTTTACAAGGCTTAGAAGCTGGCACAACAGCAGGCAACAAGCGTCCGGCATTAATCGCTGTGACACAATTAACATCGACAACCGAAGAGCAAATGCAAGCGGAGCAAAAAATTGTTTTATCATTGCAGGAGTCGGTATTGCATTATGCCAAGCTAACAAAAGAAGCTGGCTTAGACGGTGTCGTATGTTCTGTTCATGAAGCACAAGCAGTTGCCGAAGTGTGTGGCGAAGACTTTTTACGCGTAACACCAGGCATCCGTATGCTAGGTGGCGATGCACATGATCAAAAGCGCATCGCAACACCGGACGGCGCAAAGCATGACGGTTCTTCATTAATCGTTGTAGGGCGTGCCATTACAGGCGCAGCAAATCCAGTTGAAGCATATAAAGAAGTTTGTCAATTATGGGAGGCACAATAACATGACATTACAAAAAGAAATCGCTGCGGGAATGTTACAAGTAGGCGCAGTAGAACTAAATCCAACAGATCTATTCACATGGGCATCAGGCATCAAATCACCAATTTACTGTGATACACGTCTAACAATCTCAGACCCAGCAATCCGTAAGCAAATCGCAAACGGTTTAGCAGCGAACATCAAAGAATTTTTCCCAGAAGTAGAAGTGGTAGCAGGCACAGCAACAGCAGGTATTCCACATGCTGCTTGGGTAGCAGACATTTTACAATTACCAATGGTCTATGTGCGCTCAAAAGCAAAAGAACATGGTCGTGGCAAGCAAATCGAAGGTAAATACGCAGCAGGTCAAAAAGTAGTCGTAGTAGAAGACATCGTCTCAACAGGTGGCTCATCGATCACTGCGGTAGAAGCACTACGCGCGGCAGGCTGTGAAGTACTAGGCGTAGTATGTGTTTACACATACAACCTACCAAAAGCAGAAAAAGCCTTCGATGAAATCGGCGTAAAATATGTTTCTTTAACAAACTTTGATTATTTAGTAGAAGCAGCTTCTGAATCAGGCAATGTTTCAGAAGAACACATTCCATTTTTGAAGGAGTGGCATAGCAAACTTAAAGCAGGAGAGCTTTAAGTTTGCTATGTACCGAAAGCGAAGCGGCAGGTACACAACGGATAAAAAGTTTGACGAGTAGTCAAACTTTCACTGCTTAAAGCAGGAGAGCTTTAAGTTTCGCAACAGAAAAGAGTTCGGCGAGCAGCCGAACTTTTTTCTCATTTCAAAGGGAATTTTTTTGGAACGTAGAATAAACTTCCGAAAACGTGGAATAAATGTTTGAAAACGTGGAATAAAACTAGCACTAGAGAACCCCACTATATAATATTAAGGGGTATTGAGAGAAAACCTCCAAAAGAATAACACTTCTGTTTCTTTATACAGCTCTGCATTGTTCTTTTCTAATACTTTATGTGACGCAATATTATCTTTTTCCGTATCAGCAATAACGTAAATCACATCATCATTAGTTAACAGCCAATTTTTAAAATTGCCTACAGCCTCAGTCATAAAGCCATTTCCTTGATGCTCAGCATTAGTGTAATAACCAATCACTACTTCTCCGTTATTATTAGGAGGACCTTTTATCATGATTCCTCCAATAATTTTGTTTATATCTTTTGAGACGATGAGCCAGTTGGTATGCCAAAAATATTTTTGCTTATCATCCATTAAAACTTTTGAAAGCCGGACTTCCATAGCCTGCTTAAGTTCTTGATTAAGCATAGTGCTTGATTCATTTAATGATAAATTGGATTCTAGCTGTTTTTGATTACTAATTAATAACCTTAGATTTTCTGCGTTCAAAGCAATAATCCTTAATCTTTCCGTATTTAAGTCATTCATAAAGTAACACCCCCTATTATAATTTGAAAGCCATGTCAATAGCTAAAACAAAATGGGATATCTTAATGGCAACAACTCTCCTGTTCTATGGTTAATCAAAGAATAGAGTGAACGGCTGAGCAGATTCATGAAAGCAAGCTACTAACTCCGCTTTAAAATCTTCGTTCGTTATTAATTGCAAAGCCTGTTCTAGGCTATAAAAGCCCACTTCTAAACTTTCGTTACTTGTAGTTAGGTTACCACTTATTGGTCTACCTATCCACCAAATATTGCATAATTGCTTACTTAATTCTTGTGAGATTCCACAAAAGCGCTCGATTACAATTTCTATACCTGTTTCTTCTCGCACTTCTCGTATAGCGGCTTCTTTAAAAGTTTCATTCAATTCAACCATTCCACCAGGTAGCTCCCAGCCACGCTTTGGGCCTTTCTTTAAAAGGATTTCTTTTTGCTCATTCAATACGAGGCATGCTGATGTCATCTGATAGTTCATTTTTTCACCCAATTCTATTAAATTGATACTTTCACAATATAGCGTGAATATGTAATCGGTAACCCACTAGTTGTTGCATGTTGTTCAAAAATAGCAGTGATTTCATCTCTGTTTTTTTCTTTCAGCGCTTCATAAATAGATGGATGCTGACCAAAGCAGCGCAGCTTTAATATGTCTTCTGGTGAGTGAATATACTCAATGCTATTGATTGTTTCAATCGTGGACTCTGAAAAGTCGCTACTTGCAAGATTTTCTTTAATTTTGTTTAAAATAGGTGTTCCGATAGTAGGTTCGAAAAGATTAGGAAATAAAATAGGTAGCTCCTTACCTATTGTATCTCCAGGGTGTAATCCAATAACTGTACCACCTTTTTTCACAACATTTTTAAGAGATAGGTAGGCAGAGGTAGGGCCTTTCCTTATGTAGGCACAATCGAATTCATCTTTTGGAAAAGGTAATCCGTCTTTTGTGTTTCCCATAACGAAGGAGGCATTCGGTCTCGTGTTGTTGAGACCTGTTTGAATAAAATGATTGGTTACATCAAAGCCAACGATATCCTTTGCTAATAAGCTACATTTCATTGTAAAGTCACCATGTCCACAGCCAACATCTAATACTTTCTTGCCCATGATAGCTTGAGCGACGATTTCATCAAATAGAGATTCTCCATTTGGTCCTGTAAGAGTAGAAGCCCATGAATATTCATAGCGCTGTTGGAGGTTGCCTAATTGCTCATACCACTCGACGGAATGGGGTATTAACCAGTTAGAAAAAGTTGTTGGATTCAGTAATGTCATATACTCATGCTCCTTTATAAAATGATATTGAATGAAAATTTTAACAAATTATCATTTTCAAGTCTATTTAAAAACAAAAAATGTATGGCATCATCTACCATACATTTCCTAAATATCTCCAGTTGTCATAATTATGCTCCTTTGTTAGAAGTCATTATCGCCGAAGTAATCGATTGTGTCTTCACAACGCTCCTCGTGTAAGTAAGAATTATTGTTGTCGCAAGTTTCCTCATAAGTATATGGATGTTTGCTTTGTACTTGCTCTAAATATACTTTATATGCCATATGCAGCACCTCCTAATTGAATATTTATAAATTATATAATATTCTGAATAATATGTAAATATGGAATTGAAAAAATTTTAAAAATCAGAAGTAGATTTCATAGTTCAAAAGTAGTGATTCGCTCAACGGATAGATGAATTCGCCCGTGAGACATCCATATTCGCCCGTTAAACAGTGAAATTCGCCCGCAAGATGCCAAAATTCGCTCAACCAAACCACAAACAAGGGGCTATCCGACTTGGACAAACCCCTTTCCGTTTTATTTTTTCTTCAGCTTCAATACCAATTCATCATCAGGTGTGACGTACAATGTTTTTTGCTCGAAATAAATGACGAAGCCCGGCTTTGAACCGTTTGGCTTTTTGACTTGGCGAATTTCTGTGTAGTCGACAGGGACGGAGGCAGATTCTCGCGCTTTGCTAAAATAGGCGCTAAGCATAGCCGCTTCATGTAGTGTCGTTTCGTCAGGTGTTTCGCTATGGATGACGACATGAGAACCAGGAATATCCTTTGTATGTAGCCAAATCTCATTTTTCTTTGCTAATTTAAATGTTAAGAAATCATTTTGTTTGTTGTTTTTACCGACAGAAATAACTATGCCTGTTGAAGAGACAAATTGCTCTGGCATTGGCTTTGTCGGCTTTTTCTTTTTCTTTGAGGCACGTAGGCGTAAAAATCCTTGCTCCGCTAATTCCTCACGAATTTCCTCGATATCGCTTGGCGCTGCTTGAGTAACTTGCTGTGCAAGCATTTCAAAATAGTCGATATCTGCACTTGTTTTTTTGAGCTGTTCCTCAATCATCACGAGCGCATTTTTTGCTTTATTGTAGCGCTGGAAGTAGTGCTGTGCATTATCAATCGGTGTTTTACGCGGGTTAATCGCAATTGTTACAGTTTCGCCATTATAGTAGTTTTCCACTGTTACGCTTTCTTGCCCTTTTGCAAACTGATAAATATTGGCCATTAATAGCTCACCATATAGTTGCAATTGGTCGAGCTTTGAAGCTTGCTCGTAGTCCTTTTTTAGCTTTTTTATTTTGAGTTTTAACTTATCAACCTCATTGCTGAGCCAGCGTTCTAAATCTCCTGCTTGTTGCTTCACACGTTCGCGTTCAGCTCTTGCAAAAAAGACGCGATCTAACAAAGTGCCGAGCGTTGGGTATGTCGTAACATGCCCTGCTAAATGTGTCAGGTCGCTTGGTGAGAATGAAACCTTGCCATCCACTTCGACATAGGTAGGGTTTGCCGCAGTCGTTAGCTCCTGCAAAAATGGCTGAAATACAGTTGAATTATGTGACAAACGAGCTAATAATTCCTCAGCATGTAATGGTGAGAAGCCTGCAAAATGAGCAACCACCTCTTTTGCACTTTTCGGCTCAGCAAAAAAATCTTCGCCTGTCGCTTCATATGGATTCACCTTATGCTGTGCTGGTGGAGCAATATATGCTTGCCCTGGCAAAACAGTACGGTAGCTATTTAAAGATGGTGGTAAATGTTTTAAGCTATCGAGTATTTTGTCATTATCTGCATCAACTAATATGCAGTTGCTATGTCTGCCCATAATTTCAATAATCAGCTTGCGCATAATAGGGTCGCCAATTTCATTTTTACTTTCAACAAGCATATGTAAAATACGCTCGGTTCCATCCTGTGTAATTGCGTGAATAAAGCCTCCCTCTAAGTGCTTGCGCAGCAACATGCAAAACATTGGCGGCTCGGCAGGGTTATCAATTGTCTGCTCTGTTACATGTATGCGTGCATAAGAAGGATGGATAGAAATGATAAGTTTATGATTTGCACCGTTTGCTCGAATATGAAGTACGACTTCCATCGCATTCGGCTGGTGAATTTTTGTAATGCGTCCTGTTGTTAATTGTTGTAGTTCCTGCGCCATTGCGCGTGTAAATAATCCATCAAAAGCCATATTCATTCCTCTTTCGTTCATTACTTGATTCTTCTATCCCGCATTAACGGACAGTAATCTTATTTGCAACAGTATGCTTGCTAGGGCAAAAAGAAAATGGCGAGAGGTAACTGTCCGTAAAAGCCCGATTGATGAAAGCTAACAAACAATGGGGAAGCTACCCCTGTTGTTTGAAGTTTCACTTTATCATAGCATTTTTCCTACGTAATGCTCTAGTTGAAGGTTTTTCTTTAAAATGCACGAAAAAATGGTCCATACTATGTTATAATGGTTTGCAGTATTTTAAAGGAAGGTGTGACGTACCTTGGTGCGTAGTATGACAGGCTTTGGCAGGGGTGTCACAACGACGAAATCACATCAATTAACGGTTGAAGTTCGCGCTGTGAATCATCGCTTTTTAGAAATCAGCACAAAATTTCCGAAAGAGTGGATGGAAGCGGAAGTATTAGCAAAAAAGATGCTTTCTACAGCCATTTCACGCGGAAAGCTAGATGTACTCATTGTAGTGAAGGAGCTTCAAGCAGAAGAGCAGTATGTACAAATTAATTGGGCTTTACTTGAAGCATACATAAATGCGAAAGAAGCGTTGTCACAGAAAATTGCGATGCAGGAAAAGTGGTCGATGCAGGAGATTGCGATGCTTAATCAAGTCTTGGTCGTTGAAAAACAAGAGGCAGTGCAAGATGACTTCTTAGCTTCTGTAGAGCGAGCAATGCAGGAAGCAATTGAAAATTTAGTGCAGATGCGTGAGCGTGAAGGGCAAGAATTAAAGCTAGTTATGTTACAATATAAAGAACAATTACAACAGCAAATTGCGCAAATTCGCATGACATCACCAGATGCTGTGAGAAAGTACCGTGAGCGTTTAAAAACGCGCATCGAAGAAATTGTCAGTGGGCAGCTACTAGAGGAACGTTTGTTAATGGAAGTAGCATTATTTGCAGAGCGTGTCGATATTACGGAGGAGCTAGACCGTCTTGATAGTCATTTTGGACAGCTTGAAGAAACATTGAATGAACAAGGTGCAATTGGGCGGAAGCTTGATTTCTTAATGCAGGAAATGCATCGAGAAATTAATACGATTGGCTCGAAAAATCAATCTTCTGAAAGCTCAATCGCTGTCGTACAGGCAAAGGCAATTTTAGAAAAAATGCGTGAGCAAGTTCAAAATATTGAATAGCTAAAGGGAGTTTTAAAAATCAATGAGAAAACAACGTGGCTTATTAATTGTATTATCTGGTCCATCTGGCGTTGGTAAAGGAACGGTTCGTAAGGAATTATTCTCACAGGCGAATACCAATTACGAATATTCGATTTCGATGACAACACGTCAGCCTCGTGAAGGAGAAATAGATGGTATAGACTATTTCTTTAAAACACGTGAGGAATTTGAAGCATTAATTGAGCAAGGTGGTTTATTAGAGCATGCGGAATTTGTAGGAAATTACTACGGTACGCCGCTTGCTTACGTAAATGATACACTTGAAGCAGGGCGAGATGTATTTTTAGAAATTGAAGTGCAGGGCGCTGCGCAAATTCGCGCAAAAGCACCAGATGCACTATTTATTTTTTTAGCACCACCAAGCCTCTCAGAATTAAAGGAACGCTTAGTTGGTCGAGGAACAGAAACAGAAGATATTATTGCAAAGCGCATTGCTACGGCGCGTGAAGAGCTTGAAATGATGAGCCTTTATGACTATGTTGTAGAAAATGATGAAGTGCAAAATGCGTGCGATAAAATCAATGCTATTATTAAAGCAGAACATTGCCGACGTGAGCGCGTCGAAAAAATATATTTGTCAATGTTGAGAGGAGAATAATTCATGTTATACCCATCAGTAGATACTTTAAAAAAGGAAATCGATTCAAAATATTCACTTGTGAGCTTAGCTTCTAAGCGCGCACGTCAAATGCAGGAGCAAGGTGGCGAAAAGCTTGGTAAGTATGTATCATACAAACCTGTAGGGCGTGCTTTAGAGGAAGTAGCAGCAGGTGTTTTACGTAGAGAAGCAGCAGACGCTTCAACTATTTACGAGGATGAAATTTAACCGAAAGACTAATGATGTAGCTCCCGAGAAAATGTTCTTTGGGAGCTTATCGTTTGAAAGGGTGAGAAATCGATGAGCAAAAAAAATATTTTATTATGTGTGACAGGAGGCATTGCCGTTTATAAAGCGGTAGCGCTCGTAAGTAAGTTATCGCAGGCAGGAATGAATGTAAAAGTGATAATGACCTCATCTGCAAGGCAGTTTGTCACGCCATTAAGCTTCCAAGTCATGTCTAAAAATGATGTTTTTTTTGATACATTTGATGAAAAGGATTCAAGCGTCATTGCCCATATCGATTTATCAGACTGGGCGGATTTAGTTATTGTTGCGCCTGCAACGGCGAATGTTATTGGCAAGCTGGCAAATGGTATTGCGGATGATATGGTAACGACGACATTACTTGCAACAACAGCGCCTGTTTGGATTGCCCCTGCGATGAATGTGCATATGTATGACCACCCAGCAGTGAAGCGTAATATTCAGCAATTGCATGAGGATGGCTGCCATTTTATCGAGCCTTCTGAAGGATTTTTAGCATGTGGCTATATCGGGAAAGGGCGCTTAGAGGAGCCAGAAAAAATTACAGCGCTCGTGCTTGCGCATTTTAAAGAAGGAGCGCAGTAGCAATGACACGCATTGCAAAAGTCATCGTCGATGTGGCGGCCTACCCTGTTGACCGCCCGTTTGACTACCTGATACCAGCGGATTGGCATGATTTAATTGAATGTGGTTGTCGTGTTAAAGTACCATTTGGGCCACGTAATGTGCTTGGCTTTGTCGTGGAACTTGCGAGTGAAACGGATGTACCACTTGATAAAATAAAGCCGATTACACAAGTTTTAGATATAGAGCCTGTATTAACAGAGGAAATGCTGCGCTTAGCAAAATGGCTAAAAAAGCAAACGATTTGCTATGAAATTGATGCGTTGCAAGTGATGTTGCCATCCGCATTACGCGCAAAATATGAAAAGATGGTGTATTTACAAGTAGAGCTAGAGCAACTTGACCCTTCATTAGCATCCTTCTTCCAAAAATCGCAAAAAATAAATTTCAAGCAATTTGAAAAGCAAGAGCTATTAAAAGAATTGAAGCAAGCAATCAAAAAGGGCTATGTTCGTATTGAAAACGAAGTGAAGCAGCAAGGCAATATTAAAGAAATTCGCAAAGTACAAATTCATGTAGAAGCAGACTATATAGATAAAATCAAGCAGCAGCTATCGAAGCGAGCAAAAAAGCAAATTCAATTGGCGGAGTGGATGCAAAATCATTGTGGTGAAATTTTCGCACCAGAGGAAATTTACGAGCAAGCAAGTGTAACGGCAACGGTTTTGCAGGCACTTATTGAAAGTGGCGCGGCACAATTTATTCAAGAGGAAGTGTATCGCGACCCGTTTACCAAGGATATAGTGCAAACAATGGCGTTACGTTTAACAGATGAACAAGATCAAGCATTAAATCAAATTACAGCAGCGATGGAACAACAGCATAATGAAACATTTCTGTTACATGGTGTCACAGGGAGTGGCAAAACTGAAGTGTATTTGCAGGCGATTCAACAAGCGTTACAAGACGGTAAAGAGGCGATTATGCTTGTGCCTGAAATTTCGCTGACCCCGCAAATGACAGAGCGCTTTCGTTCGCGCTTTGGTGAGTTAGTCGCTGTTATGCATAGTGGATTGTCGGTTGGTGAAAAATACGATGAATGGCGCAAAATCCAGCAAGGCAAAGTGAAAGTTGTTGTTGGCGCACGTTCTGCTATTTTTGCCCCATTTCAACATGTCGGACTTATTATTTTAGATGAGGAGCATGAATCGACATACAAGCAAGAGGATGCTCCTCGTTATCATGCGCGTGATGTGGCGATTTGGCGCAGTGAATTTCATCAATGTCCTGTAATTTTAGGGAGCGCAACGCCAGCGCTTGAATCATATGCGCGCGCGAAAAAAAATGTTTATACGCTCTTATCATTAAAGGAGCGTGCCAAGCAACAAGCGTTGCCGAGCGTTACAGTTGTCGATATGCGCGAGGAGTTAAAGCTAGGTAATCGTTCGATGTTTTCAACAAGTTTAATTGAGGGAATGCGTGAGCGCTTAATGCGTAAAGAGCAAATCGTGTTGTTTTTAAACCGCCGTGGTTATTCAAGCTTTGTGTTGTGCCGTGATTGTGGAACAGTTGTGCAATGCCCGAATTGTGATATTTCTTTAACGTACCATCGCTATAATGAAAAATTAAAATGCCATTACTGCGGCTATGACGAATATGTACCGCAAAGCTGTCCGCAATGCCAAAGCGAGCATATTCGCTTTTTCGGTACAGGTACGCAAAAAGTGGAAGAGGAAATTTATAAGCTGTTCCCAGAAGCTAGAATTGTGCGCATGGATGTTGATACAACGTCACAAAAGGGTGCGCATGAGCAACTATTAGATATATTCGGGAGTGGACAAGCGGATATTTTACTCGGCACACAAATGATTGCCAAAGGGCTTGATTTCCCAAATATTACGTTAGTTGGGGTGTTAAGTGCAGATACATCCTTGCATTTACCTGATTACCGATCAGGTGAGCGTACATTTCAATTATTGACACAAGTAAGCGGTCGGGCAGGGCGTCATGATTTACCAGGTGAAGTCATTATTCAAACATATACGCCAGAGCATTATGCCATTGAACTAGCACAGGAACAGCAATATGAGCCGTTTTATTTGAGGGAAATGCAATCTCGTCATCAGGCAGGTTACCCACCGTATTATTATTTAGCGCTCGTGCAAGTATCACATGAGGATGTAATAATGGCGGCAGAATATGCGGGGCGAGTGGCGGATTATTTGCGTTCAAATTTATCGTTTAACGTGTCGATTATCGGTCCGACAACAGCGAGTATTAGCCGTCTCAACAATAGATATCGCTACCAATGTTTGATAAAATACAAAAGAGAACCAAACTTGATTGATACATTATTGCAATTGATTAAAATATATCGCACAGATTGGAGTAAAAAGGGGATTCAACTAATTGTAGACCTCGATCCATCTGTCATTTAGAAAGAAAGAAGGATTTAAAAAATGGCTATTAAAGAAGTAGTAAAAAACCCTGCAACAATTTTAACGACACCGACGAAGGAAGTAGAAGTTATCAATGAAGAAATCATTGAGTTATTGGATGATTTATATGACACGATGGTGGAATATGATGGTGTCGGTATAGCGGCACCGCAAATCGATGTGGGCTTACGTGTAGCGATTGTTGAATTAGGGGAAGATATTTTAGAAATGATTAACCCAATTGTTTTAGAAACGAAAGGGGAAGAGGAAGATGTGGAAGGCTGTTTAAGCTTCCCTGAATTATATGGCATGGTGAAGCGTCCGACTTATGTGAAAATCGAAGCGGCTGACCGTGAAGGGCGCATTTATGAGCTAGAGGCAGAGGATTTTGAGGCGCGTGCCATTTTACATGAAATTGACCATTTAGATGGTGTGTTATTTGATTCAAAAATTACGCGCATATTAACAGAAGAAGAGTTGGAAGAAATGTATGCAGAAGAGGGCGAGGAGGAATAATATGACATCCATCGTTTTTATGGGAACACCCACCTTCTCCGTACCGATTTTACGTATGCTGCATGAGGAAGGCTACAAGATATTAGCCGTTGTGACACAGCCTGATCGTCCTGTAGGGCGTAAAAAAGTATTAACGCCACCGCCTGTCAAGGAGGAGGCACTACGCTTAGGCATGCCTGTTATTCAGCCTGAAAAGCTGCGTGGTTCAGCAGAATTAGAGCAAATTTTAGCGTTGCAACCAGATTTAGTGGTGACGGCAGCATTCGGTCAAATTTTACCGAAAGTGTTGCTTGAGGCACCGCGCTTAGGTTGTATTAATGTCCATGCTTCACTATTACCTGCATACCGCGGTGGCGCACCAATTCACCAAGCGATACTTGACGGGCAAAAGGAAGCGGGTGTAACGATTATGTATATGGCGGAAAAACTAGATGCAGGCGATATGATTAGCCAGCAGGCGATTCCGATTGAGGAAACCGATCATACAGGTAGCTTATTCGATAAGCTAAGCATCGTTGGACGTGATTTATTGAAGCAAACATTGCCTGCGATTGAGGACGGCACAAATAATCGTACCGTACAAGACGAAACAATGGTGACGTATGCGCATAATATTAGTCGTGAGCAGGAGCGCATTGATTGGCAGCAAAACGCGCGTACGATTTACAATCAAGTGCGTGGCTTGCATCCATGGCCTGTTGCTTATACAACATTGGAAGAGAGCAATGTGAAAATTTGGTGGGCACAAATTGGTAGCGCGAAGCATACGGCAGTACCTGGTGAGGTTGTGCATATTGCGAAGGATTATTTTGAAATTGCGACAGGTGAGGGTGAATCGATTGCCGTTTATGATTTACAGCCTGCGGGGAAAAAGCGCCTAAGTGCAGAGGAGTATTTGCGCGGCACAGGAGCAAAATTGCAGATTGGAGATCGCTTTGAATGACAAAGAAAAAGCAACAAGTATGGAATGGTAATGTGCGAGATGCTGCTTTAAGCATTTTATTAGCAGTTGATAAAAATCAAGCATATAGCAACTTATTATTACATCAAACAATTGAAAAGTACAAAATAGAAGCAAAAGATCGCGCATTATTAACGGAAATTACGTACGGTACATTGCAGCAGAAATTAACGCTCGATTATTATTTAGCACCATTTGTGCGTGGCAAGGTGGAAACATGGGTACAATGGCTACTTCGTTTATCTTTATTCCAAATGCATTATTTAACGCGTATTCCACCACATGCAGCGGTGAACGAAGCGGTAGAAATTGCGAAAAGACGCGGACATCAAGGGATTGCCTCAATGGTCAACGGTATTTTGCGCTCGATTTTACGTCAAGGTGTGCGTTCCACAGACGAAATCCAAGATGAAAATGAACGTTTAGCTATTGTAACAAGTCACCCTCAGTGGTTAGTTGAGCGTTATATTGCGGCATACGGTATGGAAAAAACAGCGACGATGCTTGCGCAGAATAATTTACCAGCAAAGCAAACAGTGCGTGTCAACACCTTAAAGACAACGCCTGCTGAAGCAATTACAGCGCTAGAGCAACAAGGAATTACAGCGGTACAAAGCGCCTTTTTACCTGAATGTTTAACGATTACAGGTGGGCAAGCAGCGCGTACAGATGCTTTCAAAAAAGGGCTTATTACAATTCAAGATGAAAGCTCGATGCTGCCAGCAAATGTGTTAAATCCACAGCCAGGGATGCGTGTACTTGATATGTGTGCCGCACCAGGTGGGAAAACGACGCATTTAGCGGAAAAAATGCACAATGAAGGCTTATTGCTCGCATTAGATTTGCATCCGCATAAGCTTGAGCTAATTGATGAGAATACTGCACGTTTAGGCATCGATATTGTACAAACTGCGCCATTAGATGGGCGAAAGGCAGCAGATACTTTGCAAAAGGAAAGCTTCGACGCAATTTTAATCGATGCACCATGCTCAGGGCTTGGTGTCATGCGCCGCAAGCCAGATATTAAATATACGAAAAAAACAGAGGACTTCACTAATTTGCAAGCGATTCAACTGGCAATTTTAGCGAATGCAGCCGAGCTATTAAAGCCGAACGGACGTTTAGTTTATAGCACATGTACGATTAACAAAGAAGAAAATGAAGGCACAGTACAAGCCTTTTTAGCAGCGCATCCAAATATGGAGGCGATCACAATGGAAAATTTACCACAACAGCTTGCAGATGAGCAGCACAACGGAATGCTTCAAGTATTCCCACAACATATGGACAGCGATGGATTTTTCGTTGCTGCCTTCGTAAAAAAGGAGAAAAACTAAACTTTATGGAACAAAATAAATTCGATGAACGTATTTTAGACTTAGTCGAGGAAGCAGAAGAGAAACCCGCCCGCCGTGAGAAAAAAGAAAAGCCACAATTAAAGGAATCCATCTATTCCTTGCGCCCTGATGAATTGCAAAACTGGTTAGTAGAAAATGGGGAAAAGGCATTTCGCGCAGGACAGATTTTTGATTGGCTGTATTATAAACGCGTCAAAACATTTGAAGAAATGTCGAACTTATCAAAGGCATTACGTGAAAAGTTAAGCGCAAACTTTGCCTTAACGACTTTATCGACAATTATTCAGCAAGAATCAAAGGACGGCACAATCAAGTTTTTATTCCAATTGCAAGATGGCTATTCGATTGAAACCGTATTAATGCGCCATGAATATGGAAATTCAGTTTGTGTAACGACACAAGTAGGCTGCCGTATTGGCTGTACGTTTTGTGCCTCGACTTTAGGTGGCTTAAAGCGTCACTTACTAGCTGGTGAAATCGTAGAGCAAGTTGTCAAAGTACAGCAAGCGCTTGATGAGGTAGATGAGCGTGTGAGCCATATCGTCATTATGGGAATTGGAGAGCCATTTGATAATTATGATGCCATGATGAATTTCTTAAAAGTGATTAATGATGAAAAAGGCTTAAACATCGGTGCCCGTCATATTACCGTATCGACATCGGGAATTGTGCCGAAAATTTATGATTTTGCGGATGAACAGCTACAAATTAATTTCGCTTTATCGTTACATGCGCCGAACCAAGAGTTACGTCAAAAGCTTATGCCAATCGCACGTGCCTATAAGCTGGAACAATTAATGGAATCAATTCGTTATTATACGAAGAAAACGGGACGTCGCGTTAGCTTTGAGTACGGTTTATTTGGTGGAGAAAATGATTCGGTTGAGCATGCAGAGGAACTATCAAAATTAATTAAAGGTATTAAATGTCATGTCAACTTAATCCCTGTGAACTATGTACCAGAGCGAAATTATGTAAGAACACCACGCAATCAAATTTTTGAATTTGAAAAAACGTTAAAGAAGCATGGCATTAACGTGACAATTCGTCGTGAACATGGCTCGGATATTGATGCAGCATGTGGACAGCTGCGTGCAAAGGAGCGAGCACAAGAAACAAAGTAGGTGGAAAATGTGAACTTTACAGTTGAAAGTGATGTTGGCTTAAAGCGTTCAGAAAATGAAGATCGAGTAGCTTTTTGTGAGCGTCCAGACAAGTATAAGCTAGCGATATTAGCTGATGGGATGGGCGGACATAATGCGGGAGATGTAGCAAGTGAAATGGCGATTACAGCGTTACAGCGTGCGTTTTTACAGGCTGAGGCTGCCATATTATCAACAGAAGATGGGCGACAGCAATGGTTAAAAGGCGTTATATCGCAAATAAACGAAGACATTTATCATTATTCATTGTCACATGAAGGCTGTAAAGGCATGGGAACGACGTTAATCGCCGTTATGATTGATGGTGCAAATTGCACAATTGCCCATATCGGCGATAGTCGCGTTTACCATTTCACGACAGAGGATGGCGAGCTTATTACACGTGACCACTCCTATGTCAATGTATTAGTTGATAATGGTGAAATTAGTGAGGAAGAGGCGCAGCATCATCCGCAAAAAAACTTTATTTTAAGAGCTTTAGGTACAGAATTAACGATTCAAGCTGATTTTTACAGCATGGAGATGCAAGAAGACTCCTATTTACTTATTTGCTCGGATGGTTTAAGTGATAAGCTAAGCCTATATGAAATGGCTGCCTTAATTACGTTGCCCCTTGCGTTACAGGAAAAGGGGCAAAAGCTTGTACAGCTTGCGAATGAGCTAGGTGGCGATGATAATATTTCGCTTATTTTATTGACGCTAAAGGGTAAGGAGGTGTAAGGAATGATTATCGGCAAAAGAATTAGCGACCGTTATAAGATAATGGAACTAATCGGCGGCGGTGGGATGTCTAATGTTTATTTAGCACATGACATGATTTTAAACCGCGATGTAGCCATTAAAATTTTACGTTATGATTTTACAAATGAAGAAGAATTGCATCGCCGATTTCAACGTGAAGCACTTTCAGCAACGAGCCTTACACACTCCAATATTGTTAGCATTTATGATGTTGGCGAAGACGGCGATATGCATTATATCGTCATGGAGTATATTAAAGGCAAAACATTAAAGCAGTACATACAAGAATTTTCGCCTTTATCGCCAGCAAGAAGCGTTCATATTATGAAGCAACTCACGTCAGCAATTGCTCATGCACATGAAAATGGCATTATTCATCGCGATATTAAGCCGCAAAATATTTTGATGGATTTAGATGGCAATGTAAAAGTAACTGATTTTGGTATTGCGACAACGTTAAGTGCAACAAGCTATACACAGACGAATTCGGTTATTGGTACGGTACATTATTTGTCACCAGAGCAAGCACGGGGTGGTATTGCAACAGAGAAATCTGATATTTATGCACTAGGTATTGTGTTTTATGAGCTATTAACAGGAG
This sequence comes from Metasolibacillus meyeri, assembly GCF_003049505.1. GTDB lineage: Bacteria > Bacillota > Bacilli > Bacillales_A > Planococcaceae > Metasolibacillus > Metasolibacillus meyeri. Next base: position 8,378 of record NZ_PYWN01000042.1, on the reverse strand, counting down.
AATTGCCATTTTCAGGAGAATCGGCAGTATCCATTGCCTTAAAGCATTTACAGGCAGAAACACCATCGGTACGTGCATTCGATGGCTCGATTCCTCAAAGCGTTGAAAATATCGTTTTAAAGGCAACGGCAAAAGATTCGAATCATCGCTATAGGAGTGCAGAGGAGATGGAGCATGACTTAGAAACATGCTTGTCAGCAGATCGCATTCATGAAACGAAATTTACTTTACCAATCGATGACGATGCAACGAAAATTTTACCGATTATTAAAGATGATAAAATGCCTGTGCATGATATAGCGGAAACGAAAAAGATGGAAGCGAAGAAACACACACCACCACAACCAGAGCCACCAGCACCGCCAAAAAAGAAGAAGTGGCCAATAATAATAGCAAGCATTGCGTTACTCGTGATTATTGCAGTAGCTGCTGTTTATTTTATGAAGCCGAAAAAAGTTGAAATCCCAAAGGAGATTATTGGGATGACGCTAGAGGAAGCAACAGAGGAATTGAAATCATTAGGCTTTAATATTGGTGAAATTGAGGAGCGAGACGATGAGGAAGTTGATGAAGGGAATGTTATTGAAACAAGCCCAAGAACAGGTTTGCTAAAAGTAAAAGGCACCGAAATCAAGCTTATTGTGAGCAAGGGTGCAGCAACTTCCAGAATGGCAAATTATGTGGATCAACAGCTTTCACAAGTGTCGTCATTACTTGGCGATTTTAAAGATCACAAGTTAGAATACGAAAATAGCGATGCAGAAAAAGGCATAATCATTCGCCAAGATCCAGCAGCTGGAGAGGATATTATTGTGAAGGACACAGTCGTTACCCTTGTTATCAGTGAAGGGAAAAAGACTGTTAAATTGACGAATCTATCTAATTATTCTAATTCAGCGCTTGAGGAATATACGCAGCGTCATAAACTTAAATGGAAAATTGTGGATGAAAGAACATCTGAAACCATCCCTAAAGGTAGTGTCATCTCACATAAGCCAAGCGCAGGAGAAGAAGTTGAAGAAGGGAAAACGATTGAAGTCGTTATTTCATCAGGCCCACCAGCTAAAAAGACGAATTTTAGAACTATAGAAATTGAAATTCCATATGAGCCAATATTCAATGAAGAGGGCGAAGAGGAATATCGAGAACAGACTATCCATATTTATATTCAAGATAAAAACAATAAAATGCATGAATTATATGATACGTTAACAATTACAGCAACAACGAAGTATAGTATGAATTTTGAAATTGAGGAAGGTAGCGAAGCAGCATACCGTATTGACCGTGATTCCTTCAAAATTGCGGATGGAACGATTCCGTATTCAAACTAAAGGGGGCATTTGATGGCGCAAGGCCGAATTCGTAAAGCGTTAAGTGGTTATTATTATGTGTATCAGAACGGGGAGTTGATTCAATGCCGCGGGCGAGGCGTTTTTCGCAACCGCGGTGAATCACCGCTCGTTGGAGATATTGTTGATTATACAAAAGAGGGCGAATCAGATGGCTATGTGATGAAAATTCATCCGCGTAAAAATGAGCTGGTCCGCCCACCGATTGCCAATGTCGATCAAGCGATTTTAGTGTTTTCTGTTAAGGAGCCTGATTTCAATACGGTGCTGTTAGATCGCTTTTTAGTCGTGTTAGAATCATTTTCCGTTCAACCTATTATTTGCTTAACAAAAATGGATTTACTAGCAGAGGATGAAAAACAACAATTACAAGAGAAAATTGCTGATTATGAGGCGATTGGCTATACGGTATTAACAACTTTTCAAGATGATAACACGCTGATGGAAAGATTATATCCATTGTTAGAAGAAAAAATTAGCGTTTTGGCAGGGCAGTCTGGTGTTGGTAAATCAACGTTATTAAATACATTGTTGCCTGAATTGCAATTGAAAACGGGTGAAATTTCACAAAGCTTAGGGCGAGGCAAACATACGACACGTCATGTTGAGCTAATCGAGGTTGGGAATGGTTTGCTTGCCGATACACCAGGCTTTAGCTCCTTTGATTTTGATACGATTGAAAAAGAGGAGTTAACAGCATGTTTCCCAGAGTTTTTACGATTGAGCGAAAATTGTAAATTCCGCGGCTGCTTACATACGAAGGAGCCAAAATGCGCGGTTAAGGAAGCCTTGGCAAGAGGGGAAGTTCGCCCATACCGTTATGAGCATTATGAACAGTTTTTACAAGAAATTATGGAACGAAAGCCGAGGTATTAGAAGATGATTAAAATTGCACCATCTATTTTAGCTGCGAATTTCGCGAAATTAGGAGAAGAAGTAAAAGAAGTTGAAGCTGCTGGCGCAGAGCTTATTCATATCGATGTGATGGACGGGCATTTTGTCCCGAATATTTCATTTGGATCAATTGTATTAGATGCGATTCGTCCTTTAACATCGTTACCACTCGATGTTCATTTAATGATTGAAAACCCTGACCAATATATCGAGCAATTTGCGAAAGCTGGCGCAGATTATATTACGGTGCATGTAGAGGCTTGTCGCCATCTACACCGCACAGTTCAATTAATTCGTTCATACGGTGTGAAGCCGGGGGTCGTGTTAAATCCACATACGCCGATTGAAACGATTCAACATGTGTTAGAAGATATTGATATGGTATTGTTTATGACGGTAAACCCAGGCTTTGGCGGACAAAAATTTATTGCGTCAGTTGTGCCTAAAATTGCTGCATTATCAAAAATGATTAAAGAACGTGGTTTGGCTATTGATATCGAAATTGATGGCGGTATCACAGCGGAAACAATCGTGCCATGTGCTGAAGCAGGTGCCAATATTTTTGTCGCAGGCTCTGCTATTTATAATCAACAAGACCGCACAGCTGCATTGCAACAAATTAAAGCGGCTGGTGAAGCGGCATACGTGCGATGATTGCTGTTATTTGCTCAGGTGGACCAAGCGAGGAGCTTTGTTCATTTGAGCCTTTTATTAATAGAGAAGATGTTATTTTTATCGGTGCAGATCGAGGAGCTTATCGTTTGTTAGAGCGAGGAATACGCCCTGCAGTCATCGTTGGCGATTTAGATTCTGTCACACAGAATGAGCAGCAAGAGTTAATAGAAGCTGATATACCAATTGAAATATATGCCGCTGAAAAAGACGAAACAGATACTGATTTAGCACTGATAAAGGCAATCTCGTATGCACCAGAGAAAATTATACTAACAGGTGTTACTGGTGGACGCTTAGACCATTATGAGGCTGTGTTAAGAACCGTATGTGGCTTACAGCAAAAATATAGCGATATCGTTTTTGAGATTCGTAATCGTTATAATCAGCTGTGCTTTTTGGTGCCAGGCACACACACAATTCACGACAATTTAGATTACCCATATTTATCTTTCTTTGCCTATGGTGAGGCTGTACAAAATGTAACACTGCGTGGCGTAAAATATGAAACGACGAATGAAGAAATTGGCTTATGGTCATCGCGCTTTACAAGTAATGAGATTATCGAACAAGCGCATATTACCTTTACATCTGGCATATGTTTAATGATAAGAAGTGCCGATTAAGGGGGAGCGAGTGTGAAGGTGTACACATTTCAATTACCAAAGTTTATTAGCTCAATGACACGTGCGTGTATAAAGTTATTTAAGAGAGAGAAGAAGAGTTAAATAGCAGTCGGAAAAGCTTGCCTATGCAGGACTTTTCCGACTGCTATTTTATATTTTATCTTAAAAAAGACTAGAGAAAAATTAGCACTTTTCCTCTAGTCTCTTATTTTTTATTGGGAACGTATGTTCTTTTTGTAGTGCTCATCAAATAGAGCTTTTTATCCCTTTATTTCCATATTATTAGTATAAAATAATTTTTTTTATTAGTCTATATTTTTATAGGTTGGATAGCTAAGATACATATATCGGCCGAAATAAACAATGTGGAGTTACTCAAGCATGCAAGAGAAATATGTTTGGGATACAAGTTTAAAAATTCGATTAGGCGGAGAAACACTTTTTCACCTGTTTTACTGGATGTACTTCCCGTTTATTGCGATTTACTTTAGTCAATCGCTAGGTAAGGGATGGACAGGCTTATTGATGATGCTACCACCTGTCATTAGTTTAGTAGCGGGCATGGTAGGTGGAAGTTTAACGGATCGACTAGGACGGAGAACCATGATGCTTTGGGGAACTGCGATGCGATGTACGATGTTCGTTCTATTTGCTAGTTCGCCCTTTATCTGGTTAGATTATATGGCTTTTTTAGGCATTACGATTGGCACAAGTATATATAAACCTGCCAGTGATGCGATGGTGGCTGATTTAGTGCCAGCAATCTATAAAAAAGAGGTGTTTGCGGCATTTTTGACAGGTAGTAACATAGGGGCAGTGATTGGCCCAATACTTGGCGCTTGGCTATTTTTCAATTATCGCGAGCTCTTGCTTTGGGGGTGTGCGTTGATTCTTATCATTTATTTCCTATTCATTTTGATAAAAGTAAAGGAAAGTGCGCCTATCAGCAATGAAAAAATGCCGATTTCTGTAGTCGCTGAATGCAAAAGCTGTGTAGCAATCTTAAAAGATCGTTTATTTGCTTGTTATTTAGTGGCAGGAATTTTTTCCGTTATTGCGATTATGCAGTTAGATTTATATTTGGCTATCTATGTTTTTGAATATGTTCCAACACAAACAATATGGTCACGACTAACACTATCAAGTCAAGAAATTTTAGGTTGGATGCTAGGGATAAATGATTGTATGTTTGTACTATTTGTGTTGCCTACCGCAATTTGGCTAAAGAAGTGGACAGATCGAAATGTGTTTATTTTCAGTTGTTTATTAGCGGGTATTGGAATATTTTTAGTAGGGTTTACAACAAGCTTTTGGATGCTTCTTATTTGGACGGTAGTGTTCACATTCGGAGAAATTATTCGAGCTCCTGTGCTTTATAATTTTGTTAGTGAATATGCACCAGTCAATGCAAGAGGACAGTATATGGTAGCCTCTAATATGCAGTTTACGATTGGGCATTTTTTAGCACCAATGACAGTGACTTTATCAGCGTGGTTATCGCCAATATTCATTTTCGGTGGTATTTTATTATGTGCATTCATCAGCATGCTACTATATATGATGCTTTATAAACAAAAAACATCGACCATATAGAAGATGGTCGATGTTTTTTATCGCGATTATACGCGCTCAATTTTACCTGATTTTAATGCACGAGCAGAAACCCATACGCGCTTTGGCTTACCGTCAACTAAGATACGAACCTTTTGAAGGTTAGCACCCCAAGTACGTTTGTTAGCGTTCATTGCGTGTGAACGGTTGTTGCCTGTACGAGCTTTACGGCCAGTGATAACACATTGTTTTGGCATGTAAATTCCCTCCCTACAGTTGATCTGAAAGCAATATATTTCAGTTCGATATTTCACATACCATATTAATTTAACACAGTCTCCATGCGAGTGCAACAGTTTTTCGATAACCTTTCAAGAAAAAAACCTTTACACATGAAAAAGAGCGTAAATAAGCTGCACTAGACGAAATGTGGCGTTTTCTTTTATAATTATTGTTTATGTAGTACAATAAAGAGTAGTTTAAAAGTACTTAGGGGGCGTATTTATGTCAATAGAAATCCACAATGAATTCGGACAAATCGATATTTCGAACGATGTGATTGCACAAATTGCAGGTGGGGCAGCAGTTGAATGCTACGGCATCGTTGGAATGGCAAGCAAACATCAAATTCGAGATGGATTAACAGATATTTTACGTAAAGAGAACTTTACAAAAGGTGTGCTAGTTCGTCAAGAGGGCGAAGATTTACATATTGATATGTACATTATCGTAAGCTATGGTACAAAGATTTCTGAAATTGCTTACCAAGTTCAATCAACAGTAAAATATACAGTAAATAAAACATTAGGTATGAGCGTGAAGTCCGTTAATATTTTCGTGCAAGGCGTTCGCGTAATGAATGTGTAATGAGGAGGAAATAAATCCAATGAAGTCTTTAGGCGGAATAAAATTTGCAGAAATGGTACAAATGGGAGCGCACCATTTATATCAAAATGCGGCTTATGTAGATTCGTTAAATGTATTCCCAGTGCCAGATGGTGATACAGGGACGAATATGAATTTATCGATGACATCAGGTGCGAAGGAAACGGAAGTACAAGCACAGGAGCATATTGGAAAAACAACACAAGGATTAGCGAAAGGTCTACTAATGGGCGCACGTGGAAATTCAGGTGTTATTTTATCGCAATTATTCCGAGGATTTGGAAAGTCGATTGAAAAGGAAGCGGCAGTCGATGCGATTGGCTTTGCTGATGCTTTCCAAGCAGGTGTCGACACAGCATACAAGGCAGTGATGAAGCCTGTTGAAGGAACGATTTTAACTGTGGCGCGTGAAGCAGCAGCAAAAGCGGTGGAAGTAGCACAAGATGAAGATAATATCATCGTTGTGATGGAAGCACTTGTAGCAGAAGCAAAAGCCTCTCTTGCTCGTACGCCAGAGCTACTACCTGTCTTAAAGGAAGTTGGCGTTGTTGACAGTGGGGGACAAGGTTTATTATTCGTTTATGAAGGCTTTCTTGCTTCATTAAAAGGTGAGCCACTACCGCAAAAAAATGAATCTTCATTAGATGATTTAATTAATGCAGAGCATCATCGCGTACAAGATTTTATGAATACAGAAGACATTGAATTTGGCTATTGTACAGAAATTATGGTGCGTTTCGAGGCAGATAAAGAGCCGTTTGACGAAGAGCAATTCCGTCAAGAGCTAAATCCAATGGGCGATTCATTACTTGTTATTTCAGATGATGAAATTGCAAAAGTGCATATTCACTCTGAAACGCCAGGCTCCGTTTTAGCAGCAGGTCAAAAATACGGTAGCTTAATTAAAATAAAGGTAGATAATATGCGTGAGCAGCATTCTGCCATTGTGAACGAGGCTCCTGTAGCAACAGCACCAAAAGTAGAAAAGCATCCTTATGCGGTTGTGACGATTGCCATGGGTGAAGGAGTGGCGAACTTACTGCGTTCAATCGGCGCTTCTTACGTTATTGAAGGGGGGCAAACGATGAATCCTTCCACAGAGGATATCGTCAAAGCAGTAAAAGAAATCGGTGCAGAGCGCGTCGTAATTTTACCAAACAACAAAAATATTATTATGGCTGCTGAACAAGCGGTCGAGTTATTAGATATTGAAGCAGTTGTTGTGCCAACAAAAACAATTCCTCAAGGGATGGCGGCAATTTTAGCATTCAACCCAGAAGCCTCTGTTGAGGAAAACAAAGCAAGTATGACAGATAGCTTTGCTCATGTAAAAACAGGACAAGTAACATTTGCTGTACGTGACACATCAATTGACGGTGTAGAAATCCGCAAAGATGATTTTATGGCGTTAGCAGAAGGTAAAATTATTTTGTCCACACCAACGATGATGGAAGCAGCACAAACAGTTGTCACATCGCTTGTTGATGAAGATACAGAAATTGTCACAGTGATTTACGGTGAAGATGCAACAGCTAACGATGCTGTACAATTAGCGACATTTATTGAAGAAAACGCCCCTGATGCAGAAGTAGAAATTGTTGAAGGAAAACAAGCATTATATCCGTTTATTTTAGCGGTGGAATAGAATAGAATTGAAAATTATGTAAGAAAACTCCCTTCCCAAAAATATTGGTGTACGGGAGTTTTTTATTAAGAAAATTAAAAACAATTCATTCAAAGAGATTTATTACATATTCGCTTATCTTTATCGAAGAAATCAGCCATATTTATAGTCTTTAAAACAGATATAAAGGAGTGGAGTGTATGACAACTCCAAGTTACAGTAAATCTTTTTTGTTCCTTTTACCATGATTATTTGTAGCGTAGTACTTCATTACTCATAAGCTGTGCTAGAGATTTTTGTTCAAGTACGTTCAATATATCTTGGCCTTTTGCAATCCATACATCACCATCTTTACTCAATTTAGATAAACAGATACCCTTTCTAATATAAAATACAGATAAATGTATATGCATTTGTTCTTCTTGACAAAGCACAATCGCTTTTTCTGCCTCTTCAAGTGCGATATTAAATTGGTTATTTTTCATTAAAAGTAACATTGAATTGATTGATAGATTTATTTTTAAACGATGAATGTTCTGAAAAGTTTTATATTTATCAATGTTTCGTTCAGCAAATTTTTTAATATCAAGTGCTGTTTCTAATGGGAAGAAAAATAAAATAGAACTTAAAATAAACAAGTCTATGAAATATAATGTGTTACGTTTTTGTAGTTGGGTCCATATTGGTGCCACTTTTCGGGCTGCTTTTTTAAAATCATGAGTTTTAGATAATATAATTAAACTTTCTAATATAATCAATATATTCCCTAGTAAG
>NZ_PYWN01000301.1 GCF_003049505.1 Metasolibacillus meyeri | reverse complement strand
GCCCGTTAATGGGTGATAGCGTGCCTTTTGTAGAATGAACCGGCGAGTTACGATTACGTGCAAGGTTAAGCGAAAGAAAGCGGAGCCGTAGCGAAAGCGAGTCTGAATAGGGCGAATGAGTACGTGGTCGTAGACCCGAAACCAGGTGATCTACCCATGTCCAGGGTGAAGGTGAGGTAACACTCACTGGAGGCCCGAACCCACGCACGTTGAAAAGTGCGGGGATGAGGTGTGGGTAGCGGAGAAATTCCAATCGAACCTGGAGATAGCTGGTTCTCTCCGAAATAGCTTTAGGGCTAGCCTCGTGATTGAGA
>NZ_PYWN01000300.1 GCF_003049505.1 Metasolibacillus meyeri | reverse complement strand
TTTTTTTATACCATAACACAACAATAGTATTTTTTGTATAATAATCTAAAAATGGAGTGAAAAATATGATTTTTATTATTTTTATAGAATTGCTAATATGCACCTTAATTACTTATCTTTGGACATACGGAAGCCATTTTTATATTAATATGAGCCGTAGCTATGCTGCTTCTAGTTTTCCAGGTGATATAACATTTACTCAAAAAATACTTTATCAATTATTTTTCTCAATAACGTTGTTTGGAACTTTATGTATTATCACATTTTTATTATATTTAATATTTAAAAATAAACTAAACCTTCTATCATCTAAAAAGAAAATCATATACACAATACCATTAATTTG
>NZ_PYWN01000299.1 GCF_003049505.1 Metasolibacillus meyeri | reverse complement strand
TCTCGATTTTATTTGCGACTTCCCCAATTTATTTGCGACTTCTCAAATATATTTGCGACTTCTCGATTTTATTTGCGACTTCCCCAATTTATTTGCAACTTCTCGATTTTATTTGCAGCTTTCTCAAATTTATTTGCGATTTTCCCGATATATTTGCGACTTCCCCAATTTATTTGCGGCTTCTCAAATATATTTGCGACTTTCCCGATTTATTTGCGACTTCCCTAATTTATTTGCGACTTCTCGATTTTATTTGCGGCTTTCTCAAATTTATTTGCGACTTTCCCGATTTATTTGCGACTTCTCGATTTTATTTGCGACTTCCCCAATTTATTTGCGACTTCT
>NZ_PYWN01000041.1 GCF_003049505.1 Metasolibacillus meyeri | reverse complement strand
AGATGTGTATAAGAGACAGATATTGACCTTGTACGTAAAAAACATCCACACAAATAAAGTTCATAAACACTTCATATCGCATTCATTAATATTTTTGTGTCCATTTCCAAAAATTCCACTTTATAAAATCATAAAAATATCAAAAAATAGAATAGATTCATAGCTGATTATAGCAATCTAAATATATTTAAGAAGAAAATGTTGTTTTCTGTAGTAGTTTTATGTCATAATATAAGGAATTCTAAGTTGCCTTTTAAAGCTAGTTACAACATATATTTTTAGGTGTACAAACGATGTTAAAAAACTTTTGTTTGAAAAAAGGATTGACATTGCAATTGTATACTACTAGAATTTATGTGTAGTTAGTTTATCCACGCTATTTTTTAAAATAGTTGGTAACTAAGAGATTACTTGAAATATGAGGAGGAAATTTTTCAATGGCTAACCAACCAAAGAAATACAAAAAATTCGTAGCAACAGCTGCGACAGCTACATTAGTAGCATCTGCAATCGTACCAGCTGCTTCTGCAGCAAGCTTAAGCGATATCGCTGATAACACGCACAAGGAAGCAATCAACGCATTAGTTGATGCTGGAATTATCTCTGGATACCCAGATGGTACTTTCCAACCTAACAAGCAATTAACTCGTTCTGACGTAGTTAAATTATTAGGTAAATACTTAGTGTCTGAAGGTTACGAAGTACCAACAGATTACAAATCAAACCCACGTTTCGCTGATTTAACTTCAGCTTCAAACGATGAGTTATTACAATACGCTGCAGTAGTAGCTGACAACGGCGTATTCAACGGTTCTAACGGTCGTTTATTAGCTGGTGATGCAATCACTCGTGAAAACATGGCTATCGTACTTGTACGTATGGTAAACACTTTAAATGATGTAAGCCTTGAAGAGTATGTTGCTTCTCAAGATTTCACTCGTGAAGTAAAAGACATCAACGCTGCTAAAGCAGAAGCTCGCACAGCTATCGATGTATTAGACTTCTACGACATCACTACAGTTTCTAACTTCTTACCAAAGAACACAGTAACTCGTGGTCAATTCGCAACATTCTTAAACAACGTAATCAACGCTGACTTCACTGGCGCTTCAGCTACAACTGGTGTTGTAAAAGCAATTAACAACACTACTGTTGAAGTGACTTTTGCTAACACTGTTGGTACAGTAACAGCTTCTGACTTCACAATTGAAGGCTTAGAAGTAAAATCAGCAGCAGCGAAGCAATCAGATGCAAAAACTGTTGTATTAACAACTTCTGCACAAGAAGCTGGTAAAGAATATACTGTATCTTACAAAGGTGATGTAGTAGGTAAATTCGTAGGTAAAGAATTAGTATTACCAACAGCAATCGATATTACTGAAAAATCATTACAAGAAGTAGTAGGTAACCAAGTAACTGTAAAAGCACAAGTAACAGTTGCTGAAGGTCAATCAAAAGAAAACATCCCTGTAACATTTAACATCGTAAACAACTACGGTGATAACAGCACAGGTACATTAAACCAACCAATCGTTGCAGAAGCATTAACAAATGCTGATGGTGTGGCTACTTACACATACACTCGTTATGCACAAACTAGCCAACAAATCGCATCTTCTGACGAAGTGCAAGCATATGCAACTGGTAAAGCATCAGTTCGTTCATTCTCTAAAGTATACTGGGCTTCTATCAAGCCATTAACAGTTACTGAATTAGCAGAAGGTAACTCAGTAAATAATGGTGCGAAAAAGCAATACAAAATTAAAGCTGCATTATACCATGCAGAAGGTTATACACAAGCATTCACTGAAAATGGTCAAGTATATCCAGCAGGTAACTATGTTAATGTTGCATTCAAAGAAAACATTGATGTAACACCAGACAAAGCAGTGAAAACTGTTGATGTAATCGATGGCAATGGTAAAAACTTGGGTTACCCAGGTCAATTCACAACATCTTTAGGTGATCAATCACAAGGTGTGAAAGTTGTAAAAGTTCAACTTGATCGCAATGGTGAAGCAATCATCACATTAACTGGTAGCAATGCAGAAGTAACACCAATCGTGTTCGTGGATAACAAAGAAAACCCACAAAATGCAACTGGTAACCGTGGTCGCTTTAATGCAACTGAATTATTTGCAGAAGCTCCAAAATTAACATTCGGTAAAGTTCAAAACTTACAATTAGAATTAGAATCTTTAGGTACTGAATATGCTGCTGCATATGCTACAGCAGGCACAGCTACATCATACACGTATGAAGATTCAGTTAATAACCGCATTTTAATTCGTGATGCAGCAAACAACATTACTTGGATTACTATTGGTACACAGCTTCCAACTGGTGCAAGCTATGTTAGCCAAACAAATCCATTACGTACTGGTGAAACAGTACCAGCTGGTTTTGTTCTTAAACAAGGTACAGTAGGAAATCCAACTGGTTCATTACATGGTTTATTCAGTGCTACAAAATCAGTACACACTTTCTATAATATTTCTAATGGTCAATCAGCTTCTGCTCAATTAGCTGACACATTGGTAAATACTGGTGGTCGTGATTATAAAGCTGTATTAAAAGATGAAAAAGGTAATCTTGCACCAACTGGTACACAAGTACGTGTATCTGTAGAGATTGGTTCAGGTTTAAGAACAGCTGGTGGTGCTGTATACTTAGTTGATAAAAACTCTAATTCAGTTCACCGTTTAACTGAAAATGCTGCATCAGCATCTACAGTAGTTGTTAACCTTGCAACAGATGCAAAAGGTGAAGTAGCATTTACTTTAATCGGTTCAAAAGATGCTTATGCAACACCAACTGTATTCTCTGAAACTGGTGACCGTGCTGGTTTAGACAAAAATGATTTACAACAAAAAGGTGGCATTGCATACTTCGGTGATGCATTAGTACAATCTGCTATCTTAACTGTTGATGGTAAAGATGCGCAATCTGTAAATGTTGGCGATTTAGCTGCATTCACATACCAAACAGTAGATCAAAACAAAAAACCATATAATACGTATAGCCAAGCTAACTTACGTGTAACATTCCAATTTACAGCTACATTTGCTGGTGCAGAAGTATACCGCGCATCTGATGTAGTTGGTGGTAAATTAGCTGCTGGTGCAACACCATTCGGTTATGTAAATATGGGTAGCGCTCATACTGCTCCATTAACTGTTGATGCTGATGCTAATGGTCGCGCAACTGTATATGTAAAAGCAACTCGTGGTACAACAGTATCAGCATTAGCTGGTGCAAGTAATGTACCTTCATTACCACAAGGTTTAACTGCTTCAGCAGTATTTAACTTAAATAATGTTGAAGGTATCCAACCAGGTGTTCCTTACACTGGTAAAGTTATCGCAACAGATACAGTTAACAACCGTTTATTATTATTAATGAATGATGGTGTAACAATTAAAGATGTTGACTACAGCGGTGCTAGCACACAATACTATGCTGTTAACGGAGCTAACATCTCTGAATCAACATTTGAAAATCAAAATGTTGTAGCTGTTCCAGGTGCAAATCTAATTGGTCAAGAAGTAACTTATACGCTTGCTAAAGATTCTAACCCAACAACAGTTAGAATTGCTAATACTGGTTCAAACATTGTATTCAAATCAGGTGCTGCAATCTATTTAACAAACTTAAATGCAACTTATAATTTCCATAGTCAAACTATCGGTACAGCAGCTTTACCAGTGAAAATTGTTGTTAATAACGACAATGTAACAGTTAAAGACTTAGTATTAAACGGTTCAATTGATGTTGGCGGTGGCGGTACATCTGCAAACTACCAAGGTCAAATCAACGTTCAAAAATTCACTGCTGACAATGTAAATTTAAATGGTCAAGCATATGTTCATACAAATGCACAACAAACACTTAACTTAGTAAATGGTTCAAACTTTGATATTGTACACTTATTCAAAAATGAGCGTATCAACTTTGCAGGTGCAGCTTCTACAATTGGAGAATTAATTGCATACCAAAGTGGTGCTCTTGTGTCAAATAATGCAATTCTAAATTCTGATGGCACAGTTGCTTATGTAGGTGGAGTAACTCCTATTATTAGTAAAGTTACAACTTCTACGGCATCAGTAAATGCACCAGTTTCTCAAATAACTGGTTATGCATTACCAACTTCAACTGTAGAGAATCCAGTGAACAAAGCAGTTGTAACAACTACATCTGGTGACACAGTAGAATTAACATTTGCTGCTAACACAAATGCAACAATTATTAACGCAGCTACAATCAATGGTACTGTTGCATCAACAACTACTACTGATACAGCAAATGTAACAACTGCTACATTCACATTTACACCAGCAACAAACAAAGTAATTACTTTGGTTGTAGATGGTCGTACATTTGAAGCAACATTTAACGGTGTTGCAGGTAGTAACTTAACATTCACTCGTAAATTCTAATAGTAATATAAGGTACGAGGATTTAATCCTCTTCACATCTAGAAAAGCCATGTAGAGAAAAATCTCTACATGGCTTTTTCTCAATCAAAATAACTCTGTAATAATTGCCATTGGTTATGTCAATCAACAAAGGTTATAAACGAAAATAAAGTCTATAAATAATATTATGTATAATTACACTTTATGTGGAAGATTTAATATGCTAGGTATTCTTTCTAGCTTAACTCCCTGCTTAGTTTTGTTAGCTGAGATCCTACCAACAGGGGCTCCAATATCAAACTACATAATTTCTGCACTAATTTATGAGAGCTTGAATCTACTTCATTGTCATATATAAATGATAAGCCGAATATTACAAATAAAGTACATGTATTAAATCGAAATCAATTCAAGCAATATGTTTAAAATAAGAGTTAGATACCCAAAGCTACTCAGATTTTTAATCACTTGTCGAGCATATCGAAATTATATACTACTTTTCTTTCGGCGTATCCTTTAATTTATATTGTAAAAGAAATCCCATGCAAGATTTCTCTTACATGGGATTTCACTAAATACTTAAATTTGGATTTCTTAAAAATAATTTTAATCTTAGTATTTACGAGTAAATGTCACAGTACCTAAACCGCTGTAAGTAGCTGTGTATTCTTTGCTACCAATTTTTAATACTAATGCAGCATTATTAGTTGGTACAAATGTGAATTTTTTACTTGTATCAGAAGCAGTAGCTACATCTAAAGTTGCAACAGTACCAGCAACAGTCAATGTAACACTTTCAGTTACAGCTGGGCTGAATGTGAAAGAAATAGTATCGCCTGTTGTAGTTGTTGTTGTTACTACTGAAGTAAATGGAACTTCAACAACTGGAGTTTGAACTACACCATTTTGTTTAATATTTGTAGTAGCAATACCTGGTACCACCGTATAACCAGCAACTGATGATGTTGCATCAGCTGTAACTTTAATTTCATTAGAAGTTGCAACTACTACTTCTTTAATAGAAGAGCCAACTAAATTAATATGTTCTTTAGTTTCAAGTTTTACAACATCTAAAGATGAATTAGTTACATTAATTGTGTCTCCATCAGTATGTTTAACAATTATATTACCATGGTGAGTAACATTTTCAAATGAAATATCATTTGCTACGTCTACAGTAATATCACCATAAATTATCGCATTCTTGATAATTGTATTGTTACCAGTAACGTTAATTACTGCTGGGTGTGTAGCAGAACCAATTGTTTCGCCACCGAAATCATAACCTTTTTTTGCTTCTGAAGTTGCAGAATCATATTTAGCTAAGTCTTGCTTAATTACGATTGATACTGTTTTGTTCTTAATATCAATTGCAGATGAATTAGGCTCACTAATAGTAGCTGCTAAAGTACCATCGTTATTGTTATAATTAATGAATTTAGAAGTAGTACCTTCTTTTGCATTTGTAAATTGAATTTCATCACGTACCGTTAAAGTTGCTTCAAATGTATCAATGCTATTTGGTGTAGCAACTGTTACTAAATCAGCGCCTGCATATGATAATTCATAAGTTTGACCTGAAGAATTTGTTAATAGAATACGTTTGGATACTTTATCCACAGCAATAACACGACCTGTGATAACTGCGCCTGCTGCAATCCCATCATTAGCTACACTTTGGAATGTTGCTGATGCGTGTAAGTTTGGTAAGTTATGTGCATTAGCAGATACATCAACGCGAGTACCTCTAACTGCCTCAACTTCAATTTGCGCTACACCATTCACAGCTTTTACAGTAAATGATCTTGTAGATGAACCACCATGTTGCACTGTTTCTGTGCGAGTTACACCATTAACGTCTAAATATGTTACTTTTGCACTTGAGAATGTAGCATCTACTTGGAATGTAGCTACGAAATCATGTGAATAGTATGCGAAACCATTTTGGTCAACCGTTTGATATTTAAATACTGCTTTATCTGTTACGTTAGCAGTTTGAACATCTTTATTATCAACAGTTAATTTAGCAGTTTCAACTTTCACATCGCCAAAGTATGCAATTTCGCCAGCTTGTTGTAAATCATTTTTATCTAAACGATTTACAGTATCTCCAGTATCAGAGAATACAGTTGGTGTAGCATAGCTGTCTTTAGCACCTACTAATTTAAATGCAACTTGACCTTTTGCATCCGTATAAAGATCAATAATTTGACCATCTTTTACTTTATATACTTTTTTAGCATTTTCATCTACTAAGTATACAATTGCGTTATCATTATTTGCAGATAATGCAGTGCCGATTGCTAACGATACTTTCACTACAGTATTTGAAGGAGCTAATGCACCGATTTTAACATCAGTTAATACTGCTGTATATGAACGTCCACCTGAATTTTGATTAGCTGCTGCAAATTCACCTGATGTTAATACTTGACCAGTTGCATACGTAGCAATATTACTTGCATGTGGAGCTGTAGTACGGTAAGCAGCTGCATTTTGAGTACCATTTGAAGTAAGATTTAAACCTAAGTTTTGAATTTTACCAAATGATAACTCTGGAGCATATGCTACCAATTCAGTTTCATCAAAACGAGCAATTGTTCCAGCTGCGTTAGATGGGTTTACTTTTTGGTCTACGAATACAAATGGAGTTACAGTTGCATTGCTACCAGTTAAAGTGAAAGTAGCTTCACCTTTTGCATCCAATAAAATTTCAATTGCTTTGTCTGCTGAGTTATTTCCTACAGTTGAAGTAGTATATTGACCTGGATAGCCTAAGTTACGACCATTAGCATCAGTAACAACTACAGTTTTAACAGCCTTATCTGGAGTAACGTTTACATTTTCTTTGAAGCCAACGTTTACTTTATATCCAGTTAAAGTTGAACCGTTATAGATTGCTTCAGCATGTTCTAAAGCAGCTTTTACTTTATAAACTTTTTTCGCACCATTATTAACAGCGTTACCTTCTGTAACTTCTGTAATTGCTAATGGTTGAATAGCTGCCCAATATACTTTACCAAATGAACGTGCAGATGGTTTACCAGTTGCATATGCTTGTACTTCGTCACTAGTTGCTAATTGTTGAGCAGTTGATGCGTAACGAGTGTAAGTATACGTAGCTACACCATTCTCATCTGTAGTTACTTCAGTTACGATTGGTGCGTTTAAAGATCCACCTGGATTAATGTTGTATTGTGTAGTCACAATATTAAATGTTACAGGAATACCTGCTTTAGATTGACCGTCAGCAACAGTAACTTTTGCCTGTACAGTAATTTGCTCACCAAGAATACCCTGTTTAGATTTCTCTACAACATCTACAGCTGTTGGGATAACAGCTGAAACCCCAGTAAATTTACCAATTTCTTTACCGTTTAAAGATACTACGTATTCTTTACCGCCTTCCTGTACAGCAGTTGTTAATACAATTGTTTTGCTGTCAGATTGCTTTTTCGCAACGTTTTTCACGTCAAGACCAGCAATTTCGAATTTGTAATCGTTGATGTTGCCTACTTCTTCGTCTAATGTTACTTCAACAGTAGTGTTGTTAATTGCTTTTAACTAAATTAACAGCAAGATATTCAGTTAAAGCAAGTTCGATAATGGTTTGGGGGGTTAGCTGGTTGTCAGCACATTTTCTTAGTAATGTTTCATACAGTGAAGCTGTGAGCGTTATTGTGATTTCATTTGTGATGAGTGTATTGCTACTGAGAGCAGCAGTTGTTAGGACATTTGTGAGTGTTTGTTGGTTGGCTAATAGAAATTGAATTAAGGTTGATTCATTCAGTGCAAGGTGTTGATTTGTGTTACCAGGTGTAGAGGTATAATAATAGTTTTGTAGTTCAGGATGCCACACGTAGCCTTGTTCTTTCATATAGTGACCCATTGCTTCGACCGTTTGAAAGCCATGTTGCCGTGCTATTTTTTTGAAGTTTGGATTTTTGGTAGCTAAGCTTTGCAAAATGGCTTGTGCTTTAGTAGGGCTTATTTGTTTTTCTTGAAGAAAATAGATTTGATTTTTTCTATCCCAACGAAAGCCGCGTCTACGCATGTGCATATCGATGGATTTCCAATGCTGGTTGAAGCTGTGAGCGATTTCAGTGCGCGTTTTACCTTGTTCAAGCTGTTGTTGAATAAATATTGTTTTCTCATCTTGATAGTCCATCATCGAAAAGCACCTCCTAAACAGTTTAAAGAATTGACAGCTTGCTGAAGCTCTTTGAAGTCTGTATGCATGTAGACAGATGTAGTGCGGACATTGGCATGACCGAGTAGCCTTTGAATAACAGCGATATGGACATTGTTTTTAACAAGGTTGCTAGCAAATGTGTGACGCAAAATATGACAGGTAATTGGCTTTGGATGCTTCATTTCAGTACTTGCATTTTTAAAAATTGAATTGACATATTGTGCTGAAATACTGCCTGTTTTCGGTAGCGCAAATAAGTAAAGAGATGTGCAATTTTTAGGACGAATCTCTGCAATATAATGGTGCAGAAGATTATAAATACTAGCATTTAATGGCACAGTTCTTGATTTACCACCTTTGCCGTGTACTACATTGACAGTATGCAAGTCCCAATTGATATCAGTGAGAAGTAGCTGCGTGCATTCAGTGATGCGCAAACCTGTATTGGCGATAAATTGTGCAATAATTTGTATGGTCGGGTGGTGGACATGCTGCAAAAATTGCTGGAGCATCGCTTTCGTTAAAAAATGACGTTCATTATGTGGAAGCTTTAAGGGAATGATTTCAAGAGCGCAATTAGCAGCAATCATTTTTTTAGCTAATGCCCATTTAAATAAGCTTTTACTACTATGAGTTTTGCGATTAATCGATGCAGGTGAGAGCTGCTGAGAAATGAGGTATTGTTGGAAGGACTCTAAATGTTCAGCTGTCACTTCATCTATGAATATTGGTGCATTTACAAGATGTGTTAAAAAATGATTCAGCTGTCTCAAATCAATGTCATATCCCCGTATCGTTTGTTCACTGTATTTCCTAAAAGATAAATGCTGTAAATATTGTTGAATGGCTTTGTCTAATAAGATACTTTGTTGCAAAGTAGCCACCTCCTTCAATTAATACACATACCCCATTTTTTAAAATCTAACCTTTCTTGTTGAGAAATGTTGGATAATCGTAGCAATCGTTTGTCGAAATAAAGGTCAAAATGTTAGTATACTTCCATAAAACTTCTATCAATGTAAGGAAAATTCATAGCTTTTAGTGTATAATAACACTGTTATTCAAAAATTGATAAAGGATTGTGGACGATGCAACTTAAAGAATCGACAAGAAAATATATATTATTAGGAATGATTTTATTTATCGTTATTGGCTTAGTTTCTGCGAAAGTAATGGCAAAAAAGCAGGATGATGAATTTTTAGCGGATGACGCATTGTATCAATATTCAAGTCAATTGTATAGTCAAGGTAGTTACGAAGAGGCTTCTGAAATGGTTAATGAATTATTAAAAAGGCAGCCCAAATCTGAAGTGGCGAATTATTTAGGTGGCTTAATTGCTGCAAATAAAGCAGATTATACACAAGCAGCAATCCTTCTACAAAAAACATTGGATGTTAATCCATATAAAGTAGAAGACCCAATGTTTATGTTGCAATTTGCAGAAGTGCTATTTTTTGCGGGGCGTCCCGATGATGCTAAAGTGGTATTAGAAAAATGTCGTGAGTGGGGATGGGCACCAGAGTCGTACCCAGACTATCAAGGTCGTGTGACAGAAATATTAACTCAAATCGAGAATATGCAATAAGGAAGGATAACGTACATGGCTTCATTTTACGAAGAGCTCCAAAAGACCAATGTCGTGAGCGATGAAAAAGAAAATGCACAATCACGTGCTAATGTAGATAAATGGATTTTTAGATTGTTGTTGTTAGTGATTGGATTTATGCCATTGATTGTTATGGCAAATGTGGAGGAAGTAATCAGCCCACTTATTTCTAATGTAGACGTACTTTCATCTGGCATCAAAGGTGAGTTGTTTACACATTATAAGGCTTTGTTGTTAGTAGTGATTACGGTAATTGCTAGTGTCTTATTGTTATCAAAAATATTTTTTATGGGTGGAACAATCCGCAAAACTAAATTAAACTATGTGCTAGGTGTATTTGCTGGAGCCATTATTGTTTCGACAATGGCTTCACCAACAATTACTGTTGCTTTAAACGGCCTTTATAATCGTTCAGATGGTGCAATTAGTTGGTTATGTTATGTTGCGTTGTTGTTTATTGCAATGAATATTGAGTATCCAAAGAAGGCTGTTAAATATGTAACGTATGCATTCGCACCATTAGCAGTTATCAACTTTATCATTATTGTACTGAACTTCACAGGTAAAGATCTTTTACAACGTGAATGGGCGGGCAAGTTAGTATCATTATTCCTTCCAAGCGGCGCAAACATTTCAGAAGGCTCACAACTATTGGGAACATTAAACCATGGTAACTATATGAGTGGTATGTTTGCTATTGTAGCAGCTCTATTTCTAGTTAATAGCTTGGTAGATGATAAAATGTTCGATAAAGTTTTTAGCTTCATCATGGCTGCTTTGTCTATCTTGATTGTGCTAATGTCTTTATCAACAAGTGGTTTCTTAACAATTGTAGTTATGCTGCCATTTATTTTATGGGTAGCATTTAAAAATGACAAAAAAGTAGTAGCTTTAGTTCAAGTTATTGCATTCTGTGTAATTGCTGTAGCAGGCGTTCATGTACTAGCAAAAGAAAATGCAAAGGTTTGGGATGAATCAATCGGTTTCTTTATTTCAAACAACCCATATAAAGAAGAAGCAATGTCTTTGAATAGCGAATTATTTAGCTTGAGTAATCGTGTATATGCAGCAGATGCTCAATTTGAACTTCCTTCTCCAGCAGGGACAGGTGTTGGTGCTGGTTCAGGGCGTGTTTACATTTGGTCATATATGATGGACTTAGTAAAAGACCGACCTCTTTTAGGCTATGGTCTAGATACGTTAATGTATGAATTCCCTCACTATAATGAGGATGCAAGAGCCAATCTTGAAACAGAAGCTGTAATAGTGGATAAGCCCCATAATATGTACTTAGGAGTTTTATATGGTACAGGGATTATTGGCTTTGTATTTTTCCTAGCATTAATCACATTTGTAACAGTAAAAAGCTTAAAGGTAGTTTTAAATGGAAAGACTGTGACTACTGTATTAGCAGTAGCTACATTAGCCTTTTTATGCCAAGCCGTGTTTAATGACACATTGCCAGGGATAGCTGCACCGATAATGGTGTTGATGGGGATGTTAATGGTGAATACAAAAGCACCTAACAATAAAATAATTTAAGTGTAGAAAGGGAATTTATTATTCCCTATTCTTGTTTATAGACTTGATAATACGGTAATTTATTAAGGAGTATTCAAATGATAAACTCAGTCATAAGGGAAATAAGATATTTATTTGCTCAAAAATCGTTAATTAATCAATTTACAAGAAGAGAGGTTTCTAATAGGTATAAAGGATCTTATTTAGGGATAGTTTGGTCTTTTATTACGCCCTTAATGATGTTAACAATATATACTTTTGTTTTCAGTGTTATATTTCAGGCGAAGTGGGGAACAACAGGAGAAACAAGTAAAGTAGAGTTTGCTCTAATTTTATTTACAGGATTATTTGTTTTTAATGTGTTTTCTGATGTTATTTCTCGAGCTCCTGGTCTAATAATCTCTAATAGTAACTATGTAAAAAAAGTAGTGTTCCCTTTGGAAATTTTACCTATTGTAACTTTAGGATCAGCGCTTTTTCAGGCGTTTATTAGCTATTTAATACTTTTGTTGGCAACACTATTATTAACAGGGACATTTCATTGGACCGCATTTTTGTTTCCGATAATTATTTTGCCATTACTACTTTTTGTATTAGGTCTTACGTGGTTTTTAGCTTCGCTGGCTGTATATATTAGAGATGTTGGGCAAATTATTGTAGTTGCAATTCCAGCATTAATGTTTATGAGTCCAGTATTTTATCCACGAACTTCGATACCTGAGGAATTTCAATTTTTCTATTCTTTAAATCCAATTACTTATGTGGTTGAGGATATGAGAGGAGCGATTATTTGGGGGGATTTACCTCATTGGGGGCTACTAGGTATTGTGACAGCTATAGGAGCAGTAGTTGCTATCTTGGGATACGTGTGGTTTAAAAAGACAAGGAAGGGTTTTGCAGATGTCCTCTAATACTAGTTCAATTAGCGTGAAAAATTTATCCAAAGTATACCAAATATATGAAAAACCAATAGATAGGTTAAAGCAATCTTTTTCATTTGGGAAGAAGATACACTATCGTGAGTTCAATGCTTTAAGCAAAATCAATTTTGAAGTGAAACAAGGGCAAACGTTTGGTATTATTGGCCAAAATGGCTCAGGAAAGAGTACATTACTTCAAATTTTGGCTAGTACTTTAACGGCTACGGAAGGTGAAGTTAATGTTAATGGGCGAGTAGCAGCATTGTTGGAGTTAGGAAGTGGATTTAATCCAGAATATACAGGCAGAGAAAATGTTTTTTTGAACGGTTCTATACTAGGAATTTCTGAAGAAGAAATGAAAATGAGATTCGAAGAGATTGAAAAATTTGCTGATATTGGTGAATTTATTAATCAACCTGTAAAAACTTATTCAAGTGGTATGTATGTTCGTTTAGCTTTTGCTGTGGCAATTAATGTCGATGCAGATATTTTAATTGTTGATGAAGCATTAGCAGTGGGAGATATGTTTTTTCAAGTTAAATGTTATAAAAAATTTGAGGAATTTAAAAAACAAGGAAAAACCATACTACTAGTAACACACGATTTGAGTAGTGTCATTAAATATTGCGATAATGTTTTAGTATTAAACAATGGTGACTCTTTAGGGGTGTATAATGCAAAAGAAGGCGTAGATTTATTTAAAAAGCTTGTTGTTAATTTGCACAAACAAAAAGTAGTAGAAGAGCAAGTAGAAAATAAAAGTCAACTTCAAGAATGGAAGAGTTTTTATCAAATTAACCCTGATCATTTAGATTACGGAAATGATAAAGCAAATATAGTGGATTTTGGGCTTTTTGATGAATTTGGTGAATTGACTTCAACGATTGAAAAAGAGAGTAATTGCCAATTCAAGATAAGAATACAATTTAATTTGCCGTTAGAATTCCCTATTTTTGCATTTACAATTAAAGATTTGAAAGGTACTGAAATCACGGGAACTAATACTATGGTGGAAAATATCGTAATTGAAGAAACGCAAACAGGGACAATAATTGAAGTTTCATTTAGTCAAAAAATGAGTCTTCGTGCAGGGGATTATCTTCTTTCGTTAGGATGTACTGGTTTTGAAAGTGGTGAATTTGTAGTATATCATCGATTATATGATATTATTTCATTTCAAGTAATATCATCAAAAAATTCTGTAGGATATTTTGACTTGAATTCTAAAGTTGAAGTGTCTACTGTAACTATAGGTGAATAATATGATAGAAAAAATTGGGAATGTGAAACTTGATTTAACTTATTATACTGGTGAGGACCAATATAGTGATGGGGATATAGAGAATGAACTGTTAGAAATTGTGCAAAATCACGATACTTTTGATGATATTATTCAAAATGATACAAGATGGCCAATTCTATATCATTTGTCGAAATATAGGGAGCATATTATTGAGTGGTATCCATTTAATGAAAGCAGCACTATTTTAGAGATAGGTGCGGGCTGTGGAGCAATTACAGGTGCATTAAGCAAGAAAGCAAAAAATGTGACTTGTGTAGAGTTGTCTAAAAGAAGGGCACTAATTAATGCGTATAGACATCGACATCTAGAAAATATCGAAATATGTGTTGGTAATTTTAATGAAATGAAGTTTGAATGTCAATTTGATTATATAACATTAATAGGAGTTTTAGAATATGCTCCGTCATTTTCAAATTCTAATACACCATTTCAGGATTTTTTGAAATATGTAAAAAGTCTTTTAAAGCCTAATGGGAAATTATTTATTGCAATTGAAAATAGATACGGTTTGAAATATTGGGCAGGTGCAAAAGAAGACCATACAGGAAAGTTATTTGATTCAATTGAAGGTTATAGAGGATCAAGGGGAGTACGTACTTTTTCTAAAAATGAAATAGAAAAATTATTATGTGAATCTGGGTTGGACAATATTAAGTTGTATTACCCTATACCAGATTACAAGTTACCGTTCCACATTTTTTCAGATGATGAATTACCTAAGATCGGAGAATTAAGGGAACTTATTCATAATTATGATAATAGCAGAATTCAGTTTTTTGATGAAGGTGTGGTTTCAGATTCTTTAATTTCAAGTGGGAATTTTGAGTTCTTTTCTAATTCGTTTCTTATAGTCTGTGAGTAATGATAAAGGAGCAATACTTTTGGAGATTTTAAAAATTAAGTATAGTATAGATAGAAAAGAAGAATTTCAAATAAAAACAATTATCTATAAAGACAACGGAATTAAAATTGTAAAGAAAGAGGCGTATTCTCAAAAATCAATTAATCATATAAAAATAATTAATACTAATTATAAACTACTACAAAATTCGAAAATGGTTTTGGTTAAACCTGTATTAGAAGAGAATAGTGTAGTTTTTTCGTATATAGATGGAGAGAGCATTGATTCTATACTTATGCAATATGTTATGAATAAAGATATAGATGGATTTAAGGAGATATTGAGTTGGTATAAATCTCTATTATTACAAGAAGAGGTAGTGCCATTTGTAGTAACAGAACAATTTACTAGAATATTTGGAAGCATTCCAAATATAGATGGGGTTCCAGCAGTTAAAACAGCAAATATTGATTTAAATTTTGATAATCTAATTAAACATAATGAACAAGTCACAGTTATAGATTATGAATGGGTTTTTGATTTTCTAGTGCCATTAAATTATATCATATATCGTGCAGTTATCAGTTTTGACATTAAGTATCATTTATATTTGAGTAGTTTAATTGATGTCGACAAAATTTTTGACTACTTAGGAATTTCGTTAAATGAAGTGAAGATATACCGAAAGATGGAAAGTTCCTTTAGACAGTACGTGGGTAAAGACATTTCAATATACAAAGAAAAATACTTAAAGTCTAATGATAGTATAAATGAAATAATAAATATCGAAACAAATAGAGCCACTGAAGAGTTAAATACAAAAATTAATGAAGTATCTTTATGGGGAAAACAATTAGAAAGCAATGTAATTTTTAAAGATGCCCAAATCATTGAATTGAATGAAAAGATCAATACAATTTCAGCATGGGGGACACAGTTAGAACAGGATGTAATTTTTAGAGATGCCCAAATCATTGAATTGAATGAAGAAATAAATAAAGTTTCGATATGGGGCAAATCATTATATGAACAAGTTCTTGAAAGGGATAGAATTATCGAAGAGTTAAACAAAAAAATTGCTGAAGTATCTGAGTATATTCAAAATAATCTAAAAAGAGGGGGAGTAAATTAAAGTGGTGACGCTAGAATGAAAGATAATAAACAAATAGATATTCAAGAATATATAGAATTGCACAGAAGGCTTAATGACTCTTATTACCAAAATTCTTTAGAGTATAATAATAGATTGGAATTGGTGCAGTCTACTAAAGCATGGAAATTAATGTGTTTAGCAAGACGTATCAATGAACAACTTTTAAAAGGTAGTAGCCTTGATAAAAAACAGTTTTTAAAATGGATGAAATTGAAAATGTCTAAACAGCCTATACCTAAAAATTTAGAGTTGGCTCAATTTAGTCCAATTCAATCACAAAATATTGAAGAATATAGAATTCCTGATTATAAAATTACAAATTCCCTAGAAAATGTAGTTGATAAAATAGATAATAGTGAATTGTTTGCTGATTATCCTAAAAAAATTGATTTATTCAGATTTCCTGTAATTGAATGGGATTTTAGATGGCAAAGACCTCAGCAAGTGTCTGTGCAATTTGAAAAACACAATCATCGAGTATTTTATTTTTCTATTGAAACTTTTGGTTTGCAAAAGGCTAACCCATCATTTGAAGAAGTAGTAAAGCATACAGTCATTAAACAATTACAACCTAATATTTACTGGGTGAAGTTATGTTCATTAAATAATTTAAATGCGTATAGAGATAACATTAATCAAGAAAACCTTCAAATTATGAATCAATCTTTAGTGTATTTAAAAGAAAAATTTAACATTGGATCAACATATTCTATTCTTGATTTGCCATTCTGGTCAACAGTAGCATACAGCTTAGATAATAACTTAATAATTTACGATTGTATGGATGACCATGAAGGGTTTTCAACAAATTCAATTGAAATGCTATCAAATGAAGAGGAATTAATATATTCAGCCGATATAGTGTTGGCTTCTTCACAAAGATTATATGAGAAAGTTATAGAGAAAAACCCTAATACGTTATTAATCCGAAATGCAGGTGAATATAGTCACTTCGCAACCCTCCCTTCCCATTTTGCGGAGGAAATAAAAAATTTAAAAGGTCCTATTATAGGATATTATGGAGCTATTTCAGAGTGGTTTGACATAAAATTGATTGAGAAACTAGCAAAGCAAAATCCATCGTGGACATTTGTTTTAGTTGGGAATACGTTTGGATGTGATGTTTCTCATGCAGAAAAAATGTCCAATATTGTGTTAACAGGAGAGGTTCCATATAAAGATTTACCAAGCTATTTATATAAATTTGATGTATGTTTAATCCCATTTTTGATAAATAATTTAACATTAGCTACAAATCCTGTGAAAGTCTATGAATATTTAGCAGCTGGGAAACCTGTAGTCTCAACAAAACTTCCTGAATTAGAATATATGAAAGATTTGGTTTACTTAGCTACCACTGTAGACGATTTTGAAGAGTGTATAGTAAAGAGTTTAAATGAAAGTGATAATAAGCTCAGAGAAAAAAGAAAGCAATATGCCATTGAAAATACATGGGAATCAAGATATTTTGAACTTGCTCAAAATTTAATTAGTGATAAGCCAAAAGTAAGTGTAGTAATTGTTACTTATAATAATTGGACTTATACAAAGCAATGTTTGGAAAGTTTAATTCGTAATAATGAGTATCCAAATGTTGAAATTATAATTATTGACAATGCTTCTACTGATGAAACAAAGGTACAGTTAGCACGTATAAATAACGCTAATATAAAAGTTATGTTTTCACCAATAAACTTAGGATTTGCAGGTGGGAATAAAGTAGGGTGTAATTTAGCGACTGGTGAATATATTATTTTGCTAAATAACGATACTATTGTAACGCCGAAATGGATTGAAAAACTTATTAAACCTTTGAAGGAAAATGAAAATATTGGTATGGCTGGACCAGTATCAAATTCAGTAGGAAATGACCAAATGTTAGATTTTTGTATTAGTGATCCATTATTTGGCCCATCTGAATTGTGGTTAAAGGATTTTAATCAATTGAATAAAGAGAAATTTCGAGACACAAATTTATTAGGATTTTATTGTGTAGCAATAAAGAGAGAAGCCTATGAAAAAGCTGGTGATCTAGATACAAACTATGGTATCGGCATGTTTGAAGATGATGATTATTGTGAAACAATAAGAAGTCTTGGATATAAATTGGTGATTGTGGAGGATGTCTTTATATATCACCATGGTAGTGTGAGCTTTAAGAAATTACAATCTGAGCAATATAAAAAAGTATGGGAACGAAATAAACAATATTTTGAACAAAAATGGAACAAATCATGGGAGATGCCTAAGCCTCCGAATTCTCTATTTTTGAATTTGACAGATTCTACCTCTATCGCTAATAGAATTGTAGAACTAAAAATAAATCCCATTGTTATTGTAGGTGAGTGGACAAATGGGAATGTTGAATTCAAACAATTTATAGAGAACCTAGTAAGTGAAAATCAATTAGTCATCGTTGTGACAGCATTTTACAATGGTGAAGTATACCATGGACTTCGTAAAGTCACAGAGAATCTTTATATAACTAACACTGTCGAGTTAATTTCAAAAGTGAGATTTAAAGAAAAGATTCTATTTAATGAATTTTTTGATATTGAGAAATTGCAAGCAGAAATAAGTACAATAAAATATATAGAAGAAGCGAAAAAACAATCATAAAGGATTGGAGTTTTCATGAAAATTATAAAAAAGTTTTCTAAATTATTTAAAAACAAGCCTGTAGTAATAAGAAGAAAACTAATCCATAAACTGCCTAGGGACCTTAAGGGAGCACTCTTAAGGTTTCCGGCATCCTCGAAAATTAAAGATGAGATTTTACTAACTTTAGATAATCATAAAGGGAAAATTTTTATTTTCCCTTCTCCATCTTGTCCGTGGGGATATATGTTTCAAAGACCTCAACAATTAGCTAGAGCATTGGCTAAAGAAGGTCATATTGTCTTTTATCTGGTAGATACTTCGTTTCCGCATGAACCCGATTGGAATGTGAGGGGTATTTTAGAAGTAGAGCCTAATCTTTATTTATTTAACGATAATGTAGAAGGTAAATATTTAATAGAAGCTCTTATAAATCAGCAATTATATATATGGCAATACTGGCCGCATCAATTAAAAACAATCAATAGTTGGAATTATGTGCACAAAGATATGTATAGAATTTATGATTGTATAGACTTTATCGAAACATTCGATACTTATGATACTATTTTAAGTGACTTTGAAGAATCTATTCAAAGTTCCAATTGTTTATTAGCAACTGCAAAAACGATAGAAAATAGTTTAAATCGTTTTGAAAAAGAAATATTATACGTTCCAAATGCTGTGGCGATAGAGGATTTCCATGAATATAAAAAATTTAATTGGCCTAATTTAGAAGAAATAAAAAATCAAGAGAAAAAAATTATAGGCTATTATGGTGCTATAGCAGAATGGTTTGATTTTGAAACTATTGAATATTTGGCGACTTTAAACCCTCAATGGATAATTGCATTAGTAGGAGAAGTATACCCTACCGTTGAAAATAAAGTTAAAAAGTTAAAGGAGTTCGATAACATAAAAATATTAGAACGTATATCCTACGATCGAATCCCATATTTACTTAACTCATTTGACGTTGCTATTTTGCCTTTTATATTAAATGATATAACATTAAATACCTCCCCAGTTAAAGTGTTTGAATACTTAGCTGGAGGGAAAAATGTAGTTAGTGCTCCTTTACCTGAAGTTTTAGACATAGAAGGTGTCTTTGTTGGGCAAACAAAGGAAGAGTTTGAAGAGCAAATACAAAAGGCTTTGGAGCTAAAAGGGAACGAACAACTTCAAACATTGAAAAAGATTGCAGAAAAGCATACTTGGGAAAAACGTGTAAAGAAAATACTTGAATATATTTGAGAGGAAATATGAGAAAAATTCTAATTTTTGACCGCATGAACTCTTCAACATTTCCAGGTGGAGATACGATTCAAATTAATGCAATAAGAGATTTTTTAATTAAACATAATTATGATGTTAAAGTAAGTAATAATCCTTTGGAAAACTTAAGTGAATATAATTATATTTTTATTTTTAATTTAACTAATCCATTAGAAGCATATGTATGTATGAAGGCATGCGAAAAATATAATAAGCCATATATTCTTTTTCCTGTTTATTGGAATTTAGATTCTTTAAAAATGCCTACCCAATTTAATGTGAAAATGTTAGCTAAAAAAATAATGCCTAGTTTTTTAAAATCATACATTAGAGCGTCTAAATTTAAAGAGAATAATGCAGAGATTATGGTTTTTTTTGGTATTAAAAATACCGAGCTATTTAATATAAAAAAATGTATCAAAAGTCTTTTGAAAAATGCTTATTTTGTATGTCCTAATTCATATGCAGAATGGGACCATTTAAATGATAATTTTAATTTGAACCAATTAAATAAAAATATAAAAGTAATTTATAATGGTATTGATTTTAAAAAATTAGAAAGCATAGAGCAAGATGATTTAATAAAAGGAAAATATAATTTACCTGATAGTTATATATGTTGTGTAGGTGGTATTGGTCCAAGAAAGAATCAATTAAATCTGGTGAAAGCCGCTAATCTAGGGAATATTAATATTGTTTTAGTTGGTAAAGCATCATATGGGTATGACTATTATTTTAAAAAGATAAAGTCTATATCTGGATCGAATATATATTTTTTAGAACATCTTCCTCAAGAAGAAGTTTTTAAAATTATGAAAAGTAGTAAAGGACATATTCAGCCTAGCTTTATTGAGACACCAGGGTTGGCTTCTTTAGAGGCTAAAGCTCTTAGTATACCGATAATAGTATCTAATACTGAACCAGTAAAAGAATATTTCAGTGACACTGCAATATATTGTAATCCGAATGATATTATAAATATACGAAAAAGCCTAGAGCTTATTTATAATAAAGAGAATCAAGATATTAAACAGAATAGCGATATATATGATTGGAACAACGTATTAAAAATGTTAGACGAGATAATAGTTTCTCATGTATAGAGCCTATTATTAAATATTAAAAAAGAGGGAGATAATTATTGTTGAACTTCTCTATTAATAAAAAAGCATATTTTTTTGTTTTCTTCGCTATAATTGCTTTATTAATGCAAATAATTGTTTTTGAAAATATATTAATTGATGTATATAAATGGCACTTGAAACAACCAGAGACTATCGAAGGGTTTATTCAAACAATATTAATTTTATTAAGTTTTTTAGTAATAAGTAGATTTGTTTCAAAAAAATATAGGCTTTTTTTAATTTGTTTGGTTACTATTTTGTATTTAATGAATACTAATCTTCTATTACCTGTACTGGCAGCAGTTTTATATTTTGAAGTAATTATATCAATAGGTATTTTTATTACTAAAAAATATTATCAAAAAAGTTTAAATGATGATAGCCTTATTTATTATTTAAGAGCTTTTTTTGTAGGCTTTATAATTTGGGGAATAATTGTTTTGACTTTTTCAGGTTTAGGGTTAGGTACCATAAATAACGTTAGAGTAATAACTATATTATTATTTTTGTTTAGCCTTTTAAATGGATTTAATAAGCCGTTTTCTTTATTTTTAATTAAACAAATACAGATGTTTTCTCTTAGAGAAAAAGGTATACTCTCTGTATTAACTGTTATGATATTAACGTTGTTTGTAAAGTCCAATCGCGCAATAGATTATGATTCTATTTGGTATGGATTAAGACCAGAGTATGTTTTAGTGGGGGAAAATTCATTTTTTGACAATTTAGGTCTAGTTCAATTTATACACTTTTACCCAAAACTGTTCGAGCTTTTTACTTTACCACTAAGTAACTTAAAGGATTATAGTTTTATTTACTCAATTAATATTACTTTCTTTATCATGACTATGATTATTATCTATAAATTAATAAATTTATTTTTAGAAAATAGATTTGTATCTTTAATTGGGACACTAGTATTATGTAGCATCCCTGCCATTGCTAATATTTCAGCTACAGCAAAACCAGATATTTTTTCTGTTTTCTTTATAGTATT
Organism: Metasolibacillus meyeri; assembly: GCF_003049505.1. Taxonomy (GTDB): domain Bacteria; phylum Bacillota; class Bacilli; order Bacillales_A; family Planococcaceae; genus Metasolibacillus; species Metasolibacillus meyeri. The sequence continues at coordinate 23,540 of NZ_PYWN01000041.1, read as the reverse complement.
TGGTGTTTACCAATTATTAAATTTTATCTACAAGCAAAATAATGAAAGCTTGATATTTGGATTTTCATCACTAATTATTTCTTTAGGAGGAAAATCAACTAGCTTTTTATATGTTCCTATAATTTTAATAGGTTTTCTATTAATAATGATTTATTTTAGGAAGCAATTATCAATATTCAATACTCTTGTACAAATTAAATCTTATTTATGGATTTTATTGGTTTCTATATTTGTTTTGTTATTTACTTGTTACAGAACATTTAAGTTAACTGGATATCCTGTCTACCCAGCAGGTTTAGGTTTGTGGAATAAAATGGGATTCAAGGCGAAGTATCCTGTTACTTCAGAGCATAGTGTTGATGGATTAGAAGTACATACTGTATTCACAGAAATGTCAATTAGATGGTATAAATTACTATTTGACCCAGCCGATTTTGGTCATATAATAATGCTTTGGGTAGGCAATGTGACTGCATTTATGTTTTTAGTATCGGTAGTCTTTTTGATATTCAAAGAAAGTAGAAAATTAAAGAGAGAAATGGTAGGGTTAATTATATTTATGACCCCGATTACATTAGTAGGAATATTCTTTGGCACTTTTATGAGAAATGGAGGAGATGGAAATTATTTCTTGATCCCTATAATTTTCTCTTTCATTGCTTTGTTTGTTTGGTTGAATGTGACTTCAAACAAACAACAGAGAAGATGGTTAAATATTTGCTTGGCAGTATTTTTACCTTTTCAATTGTCTTTAACATTTGTATCGCATCCTTCATGGAAATGGGGTACTCAAGAATTTTCCTCTAATTTAAATGTTTATACTTTAGAAAATAATGCGACATTAATGGAGGTAAATGGACTAGTTGCTATTGAAGATTATTTACTTAACTCTAAAGAAATTACACGAACAATTGGTTTTGGAGTGGCACAAACATTAAATCACCTACCAACAAGATTCGAGCATATTGAAGGTATTGCATCTGATCATCTGGGTAATTCAAAAATTATTGCTACAGAAAAAGACTTCCTTGGCTATATTTTGTGGGCAAAGATTGATTGTATTATTATCCCTCAAGAAAGGGCAGATGGTTATGAAACTGTAAAAAATGTGATTCAAATACTAGAAAATGATGTTCAGTTAATAAAAATAGAAACACCTCAATATATTTTATACGATTTAAGGGGAGTAGATGTTCAAGGAATGTATGATTTCTTTGATTAAATGTTTTTAACTTGGATTACTAAATATGCTTCAATAAGGAGTAAATGAATACGGCTTTACATCTCATTTATTGGTGAGGTATATTTCCGATGTATTGTACAGTGCTTCAGAAGAAGGTCGAAGGTTTTGAGGAAGCGTTTTTCAATGGAATTAAACAAAGTTAGGACTATTGTAAATTTGAGTATATTTGATTTTATATTAATAAAATGTGGAAAAGAAAACCCAGGACAATATTTATAAGGTTTATTTATGGAGTGATGGAATGGAAATATCTGTGATAGTACCTGTGTATAAATCATCTGTACACTTAAAAAAATTATATATAGAATTAATAAATTCTCTAGAATTTCTAAAAGAACAATTTGAAATTATTTTTGTAGAAGATTGTGGAGGAGATAACTCTTGGGAAGTGTTACAAGAGATAACTTCTCAAGATTCAAGAGTAGCTGCCGTGAAATTAAGTAAAAATTTCGGACAACATGCTGCTACAATTTGTGGTATAGCACAAGCAAAAGGGCAATGGATAGTTACAATTGATGATGATTTAGAACAAAATCCAGAAGATATAGTTCGGCTATATGAAGAAGCATTAAAAGGTTATGATTTGGTATACGGTGTATTTGAAGAACGTTCACATTCAATGTGGAGAAATTTTACGTCACATTGTGCACGAAAACTATTTACAATGGCAATTCCAAGTCTAAATTATGAATATACATCTTTTAGAATTATTAAAAGTAGTATTGCAAAAGAATTACAACAGTTTGATTCACCCTATCCATTTATAGATGGGTATCTATCTTGGATTACAAATAATTATTCTACTTTAAAAGTGGCCCATTCTGAAAGAGAAAGTGGAGTAAGTAACTACACTTTCTCAAAACTTTTAAAACACACGATTAATATCTCGATCTCATTTTCTGAGATTCCTCTGAAACTATCTTCTTGGCTAGGTTTATTTACGTCAATGTTTGGTTTAGTGTGGGTGGTAATTATCTTAATACAAAGAATTATTGGTGCAGTAACTGTAAGTGGTTATGCTTCAACTATGGCAGCAATATTATTTATTGGTGGAATCCAGCTAATGGTTCTTGGAGTTATTGGTGAATATATTTATAGAATTAATTTTAAAACGTCTAAAAAACCATTGTATTTGGTAGGTCAAAAAATCAATTTAGAAAATAGAAAAAATACTTGAAAGGAAGTTAAGTAATTTGGAAAAAGTGATTGTTTATGGGTCAAAAGAATTTGCACATATTGTAAAAAATTTAATTGAGATTTGTGGACATAAATTTATTGGTTTTATAGATGACTTAAATCCGATAGGTGAATCCGTACTTGGTACCTTTGAAGATGTTATAAACAAATATTCATATAAAGAATATAAAATAGTTAATGGTATAGGCTATAATAATCTTAAAGCAAGATGGGAAATTCAACAGAAAATTAGAAATAATTATTATGAATCTATAAATTTGATACATCCTAAAGCAATAGTTGATTCAAAAAGTGTTATAGGTGAAGGCAATATTATCATGGCTGGAGCTATAGTTGAGCTGAATGCTAAAATAAATGATTTGGTTGTAATGTGGCCAGGTTCAATAGTAAATCATGATAGTGAAGTCTCCAATAATTGCTTTTTGTCCCCGTCAAGTACGATTTGTGGATTTGTTAATGTTGGAGAGAATTGTTTTATTGGAGCTGGCGCAGTAATAGTAAATCATTTGAATGTTCCTGCTAATACATTTGTTAAAGCAGGGAGCTTATACTATAAGAAAAAACAGGTGGAAAGTTAATTATGACTAAAGTTGCGATTATACAATCGAATTATATTCCTTGGAAGGGATATTTTGATATTATAAACGATTCAGATATTTTTATTTTTTTGGATGATGTTCAATATACTAAAAATGATTGGCGGAATAGAAATAAAATAAAGACTTCTAATGGGGCTAGTTGGTTAACTATTCCTACAGGCTCTAATTTAAATAGATTAATAAATGAAGTCGAATTAAAAAATTCAAATTGGCAAAAAGAACACTGGAATAAAATAGAAATAAATTATAAGGATGCTGCTTATTTTGGGGAATATAGAGCATTATTTGAGGATATTTATTTAAATAAAGAATGGACCAATCTCTCAGTTATGAATCAATATATTATCAAAATGATTGCTAAAGAAATATTAAATATAAAAACAATATTTATGAACAGTTCTGAATTAGAACAAGATGGTAAGAAACAAGAGAAGGTTATTAGCCTAGTTAATACTGTTAATGGAGAGACGTATATATCTGGTCCAGCAGCTAAAAATTATAATGATGATTCGTTATTTATTGAGAATGGTATACATTTGGTTTACAAGGATTATTCAAACTATCCTGAATACGAACAATTTCATGCGCCATTTGAACATGGAGTTAGTATATTAGATTTAATTTTCCATAAAGGTCCTGATGCTCCCTATTATATTTGGGGTTGGAGAGATATAACAGACTAATTTTTTATGTATGGTAAAGGCATACCTTATTATATCTAAAGTTTTAAAACATCTAAAGATTGAGAGAGTTGATACCATTGATAAAAGAAAAATTTAGATATATTTTTATTTTTTTGAGTATATTCTTTCAATCTGTATCGTTTATTTTTAGTAAATTGGCAGCTTTACATATAGAGGATAACAGTATAATTAATTATATTTTTAATCCTTATTATATAGCTTCTCTTTTTTGTTTAGTGCTACAAGCGTTTTTTTGGCAAAAAACACTAGAGTATATGAATTTATCTAAAGCTTATCCATATACAGGTTTAATCTATGTATTTATATTAATTTATACATATTTCCTTTTTAACGAGCCAATCTCTTTGAATAATATACTAGGAACCTCGATTATATTAATAGGTATATATATCATTAGCCTAGAGGAGAGTAGTTGAAAAATGTATATTTTCATAGCTATTTTGTTACCTATTATTAATGCTTCTGGACAAATATTGATGAAACAAGCTGCATTAAAAAAACTCAATAGGAAAATGATGTACATATACTTATGTTCGGCATATGGCCTTTTTTTAGTTAGTACAATTTTAACGATATATATATTAAAATATATTTCTATGAAGTATTTCACAATTATTCTTGCGTTTAATTTTATTGTAACAGGATTGTTTTCATTCCTTTTTTTAAAAGAAAAGATGGGTAAGAAAACACTATTGGGAACGATAGTAGTTCTTATCGGAGTAGGTATTTTCAGTTATAAATAAATTACAGATGAGAGGTGTAGTATAATGATTCCGTTTAATAAACCAGCGGTAATAGGCGATGAAGTCGATTATGTGAATGAACTCATAAATAATCGTGAGAAATTCTCAGGAGATGGGTTATTTACAAAAAAATGTTCCGCATTGATTGAGGATTTATATGATGTTAAGAAAGTATTGTTAACTACTTCATGTACACATGCTTTAGAAATGGCTGCTATTCTCTTAGATATAAAAGAAGGTGATGAGGTAATTATGCCCTCATATACTTTTGTATCTACAGCCAATGCATTTGTATTAAGAGGAGCCAAAATAGTTTTTGTTGATATTCGCTCTGATACGATGAATATAGATGAAACTAAGATAGAACAAGCTATAACTAACAAGACAAAGGTAATAGTCCCTGTGCATTATGCTGGAGTTTCTTGTGAAATGGATACAATCATGGAGATTGCTGAGAAGTATAGTTTGTTTGTAGTAGAAGATGCAGCACAAGGTGTTAACAGTTTTTACAAAGAACAGGCTTTAGGAACAATAGGGCATTTAGGATGCTATAGTTTCCATGAAACAAAAAACTATAATTGTGGTGAAGGCGGAGCTTTATTAATAAATGAAGCCCGATTTATTGAAAGAGCTGAAATCATCAGAGAAAAAGGGACAAATAGATCAAAATTCTTCAGAGGGCATGTAGATAAATATGGTTGGGTTGATATTGGTTCATCATACTTACCAAGTGAATTTAATGCTGCATTTTTATATGGGCAATTGAGAAATGTGACCTTAATCAATGATGATAGACTAAGTAGCTGGAATTTGTACTATGAATCTTTAAAACCTTTAGCTGATAATAAAGTATTGGAATTACCTACTGTTTCTGAATTTTGTGGGCATAATGCACATATGTTTTATATAAAGGTAAAAAACTTGGAAGAAAGAAGCAACTTGATAGAACATTTAAAAACAAAAGAAATAGGTGCTGTATTCCATTATATACCACTTCATAGCTCGGAGGCAGGTAAGAAATATGGGACTTTTATAGGCACTGATTTGGCAACAACAGTTGAAAGTGAGAGGCTGTTACGCTTACCATTATATTATGATATTACTAAAGAAGAAGTATTAAATATAGTAAAAGAAATAAAAGCATATTATTCTGTTGAAAATAGAGGTGACCAGATTGAAAGGAATTATTCTAGCAGGCGGTAGTGGTACTAGATTATACCCGTTAACCCGTTCAGTATCTAAACAATTATTACCGATTTATGACAAACCGATGATATATTATCCACTTTCTGTTTTAATGTTGGCAGGAATTAAGGAAATTTTAATTATTTCAACACCTGAGGATACACCACGTTTTGAGCAATTATTAGGCAATGGTGAAGATTTAGGCATTCGTTTAGAGTATGCAGTGCAACCTTCACCAGATGGTTTAGCACAAGCCTTTATTATTGGCGAAGAGTTTATTGGTGATGATTCAGTAGCACTGATTTTAGGCGATAACATCTTTTATGGACATAAATTTACCTCAATGCTAGAAAGAGCTGCCTCAAGAGAAGGTGGAGCAACTGTTTTTGGTTATAATGTAAATGATCCTGAACGTTTTGGTGTTGTAGAATTTGATGAAGATGGGAAGGCTATTTCTATTGAAGAAAAGCCTTTAGAACCTAAATCGACATATGCCGTAACAGGTTTATATTTCTATGACAATAACGTTGTAGAAATTGCGAAATCAATTAAGCCTTCGCCGCGTGGAGAGCTTGAAATTACTGATGTGAATAAAGCCTATTTAGAGGCAGGAAATTTACATGTAGAGTTATTAGGACGTGGCTTTGCTTGGTTGGATACAGGGACACATGAATCACTTTTAGAGGCTTCTGCGTTCATTGAAACAATTGAAAGGCGTCAAAGCTTAAAAGTTGCATGTTTAGAAGAAATAGCATTTCGCAAAGGATATATTTCAAAGGAACAATTATTAGAATTAGCAGAGCCATTAAAGAAAAATGGTTATGGTCAATATTTAATTAAATTGGCAAATAAAAAACTATAAGGGGTTCTGTATAGTGAATATTGTTAAAACAAAATTAAAGGACGCTTTTGTTTTTGAACCAAAAGTATTTGGAGATCACCGTGGTTTCTTTATGGAAACTTACAATACTCAATTGTTAGAGGCACAAGGGTTTCCTTTTCATTTTGTACAAGATAACCATGCTTTATCAAAAGAAAGTGGTGTACTAAGGGGATTACATTATCAACTAGAACCATTTGCTCAAACGAAGTTGGTACGAGTGACAAGGGGAGCGGTATATGATGTAATTGTTGATATCCGAGAAGGTTCTCCTACCTATGGCCAGTGGGAAGGGGTTATTTTGAGTGAGGATAACAAAAGACAACTACTAGTGCCAAAAGGTTTTGCACACGGTTACTGTACATTAGTTGAAAATACAGAATTTCTATATAAAGTAGATAATTATTATTCTCCAGATCATGACAGAGGCATTGCGTGGAATGATCCAAACTTGAATATTATTTGGCCTGTAACGAATCCTATATTATCTGATAAAGATACGAAGCAACCAAATTTAAAGGATTTAGAAACACAATTCATTTACAAGGGTAAGGGATGATGAATATGAGAATTTTAGTAACAGGTGGCGCAGGCTTTATTGGTAGCAATTTTGTCAACTATATGGTGGAGAAGTATCCTACATATACAATTGTTAATGTGGATGCTTTAACATATGCGGGGAATTTAGCGAACCTAAAACAATCTGAAGAAAAACCTAATTATCAGTTTGTTAAAGCAGACATTACAGATGCACCTACAATGGATCAGTTAATTGGTGATAATGTGGATGCTGTTATCAACTTTGCAGCAGAATCTCATGTGGACCGAAGCATTACGAACCCAGGAGTTTTTGTGCAAACAAATATTCAAGGAACGCAAGTATTATTAGATGCAGCTAAGAAATATAATGTGAAAAAATATTTACAAGTATCAACAGATGAAGTATATGGCTCACTAGGAGAAGATGGCTACTTTACAGAGCAAACACCATTAGCTCCTAATAGTCCGTACAGTGCAAGTAAAGCTGGGGCAGACCTTTTAGTACTTGCTTATCATGAAACTTTTGGCTTACCTGTAAATATCACACGATGCTCAAATAATTATGGCCCATTTCATTTCCCAGAGAAGCTAATTCCTTTAATGATTATTAATGCATTGAATGATAAACAACTACCTGTTTATGGTGATGGAAAAAATGTACGTGATTGGTTACATGTACTTGATCACTGTAGTGCAATTGATTTAGTTTTGCATAAAGGTGTGAATGGTGAAGTATATAATGTTGGTGGACATAATGAAAAGACGAATGTTGAAGTTGTCAAGGAAATTTTAAAACAACTTGATAAACCAGAGACATTAATTAAATATGTAGAAGATCGTTTAGGACACGACCGTCGCTATGCGATTGACCCAACAAAGCTGCAAGAAGAATTAGGTTGGGAGCCTAGGTATACATTTGAAACAGGATTAAAAGAAACGGTACAATGGTATTTAGATAATAAGGAATGGTGGGAAAACATCATTTCAGGTGATTATCAAAACTATTATACAGCGCAGTATGGTGGTAAGCTATAATGAAAATTATGGTGACGGGTGCGAATGGGCAACTGGGGCAAGAATTGGTGAAACAAGTAAATGCTAGTGAGTATGAATTGTTCGCATTTACTAAAACAGCATTAGATATTACAAATATGGACCAAGTAAATGCTGTATGTGAGGAGATTCAACCGCATATTATTATCAATGCCGCTGCTTATACAAATGTAGATGGAGCAGAAACAAATGAAGAGCTAGCTTTTCAGGTAAACGCTATAGGACAAAGGAATTTGGCTGTAGCTGCTGAAAAAGTTGGAGCGAAAATTTGTTATATTAGTACAGATTATGTGTTTAATGGACAAGCAACGGCTCCTTATTCTGAATATATGCATGTAGATCCACTTGGTGTGTATGGTCAGTCTAAGTATGCAGGAGAGCTTTTAACACAGACACTTAGCACGAAATATTTTATTGTGCGTACAGCATGGGTTTATGGAGAGTATGGTTCAAACTTTGTCAAAACTATGCTTAAACTAGCTGAAGATAAATCTGAACTAGGAGTTGTTCATGATCAAGTCGGTTCGCCAACCTATACAGTTGATTTAGCAGAATTTTTAATAGAGCTAGTGCAAACTGAGAAATATGGCATTTATCATTGTACGAATAGTGGAACATGCTCTTGGTATGAATTTGCACAAGAGATATTTAAATTAGCTAAGAAGGATATACAAGTGAATCCGTTGACTTCAGATCAATTTCCAAGACCTGCGAAACGACCTGCTTATTCGGTATTAGGTGATTTGTCATTACGAATGAATGGGTATAGCGTTAGAAGGCATTGGAAAGAGGCTTTGAGGGAGTATATAAACAACATATCTTCTTAATAGTCAGCCGTATACATTTATATTTTGTATTCACAAACCCACTGGGCTTAATAGCTCGGTGGGTTTGTGTAACTATTTTAGTCAATATTATCGAATATATCTTCAAGATTTAAAATAAGGTCATCATAAAACGACACTTTGAAGGTAAGAGCGACCTCTGATTTTTCTTCATCCGTCATTTTCACCCATTGCCAATTAGGAATGACAGTATAAACATTGTCCAAGATATATTGTGCACCATTTAATAAATAAACTTCAATGGATTTATCTGTGGGATTGATAATCCAATATTCTTTGACACCATGTTTTTCGTAGAGCATCTTTTTTCTCATTTTATCATGACGTGCAGTAGCAGGAGAAAGTACCTCAACAATTAAATCAGGGGCTCCATAGATACCCTTATGTTTGATGATATCTTTGTTACAGATAATCATGGAATCAGGAATTACAGTGTTTTGTTCGTCTAAATGCACATCCACGCCATCTGTAAAACTGCGGCACTTTTTCCCTTTTAAATAAGTACCAAATAATATAGACAAGTTTGTAATCACTGTATTACGATTGACTGACGGGCTGGGTGTCATCATCACGATTTCCCCCTCAATGATTTCATAACGAGGATTTAAAAGCCGTTCGTTCGTTGCCATTTATTCCTCTCCTCCTTCCTTTATGTTCAAAGAGCAAAAATAAGTAGCTATCTCTTCTACAAATGTCTACTACAAACAATAAGTCAATAAAATTTCCTTTCAGTGCCTGCAAACAGCTGAAACATCTCATGTAACTAAAATTAGGCTACAATTCTGTGTGCATTTATTTGCGGTGGATAAAAAATCAAGGCTGAGACAGAGATACAAAAAAATTCTAGTTTTTTTAACCTAAATTTAACATTCATATAATAAACTATTTAATTATAATTCGCTATAAAATTAATCGAAGTGTATAGTACAAGGTTATAAAAAGTGAATTAGGTAAATTACACTTTGAATGGATGTGGCTTTATGAGAAAAGTTCCAGATTGCCTATACGTTACAGGTTTATCCTCTGTTTTAGTAGCAGCTATGTTTATGCTACAAGGAAATATAGGCATTAATTTAGCAGATGAGGGCTATCTTTGGTATGGAACCATTCAAACATATTTAGGAGAGGTTCCATTGTTAGATTTCCAATCTTATGATCCGGGGAGGTATTATTGGTCAGCTTTTTGGTTCAAAGTGTTTGGAGATACCAGTATGCTTACACTTCGCATTGCTGTAATGCTGTTTTTAGTAATGGGGCTTACTTGTGCATTATTAGCGGTAAGACGTCTAACTAAATCATGGTGGCATTTATTAGTGATAGGAATTCTTCTGCTATTATGGATATATCCTCGCCATAAGATATTTGATATGAGTATTTGTATGATTGCAGTTTATATGGTTATTTTATTGTTAGAAAATCCAAAGCAATTACGTTATTTATGTAGTGGAATAGTAATAGGCTTAGCCGCTTTTATAGGGAGTAATCACGGTCTATATGTATCTATTGCTTTTGCTATTACCTGTATATATATTTTTTTGAAAATTGACAAAGAAGAATTTTTAAAAAGAATAGGAATGATGGGGCTAGGAATTATTATAGGTTATTCTCCACGGCTTCTTATGTTTATATTTATTCCTGGTTTATTTGAAAATTTTATTAATACTCTTATTTGGTTACTAAAAATGGGGAGTACGAACCTTCCTTTACCTACTCCATGGCCTTGGAGAGTAGATTTTGCACAGCTATCTACAATGGATGGTATTCGTGAAGTTATTATAGGAATTTTTTTTATACTTATGGTAATTTGGCCTATTTTCTGGATCATTTATGCATTCGTTGCTAAGAAAGCAAACTTGTATATTATTGCTGCAGCATTTGTAGCTCTACCTTATGCCCATGTAGCTTTTTCACGTGCAGATTTAGGGCACTTAGCTCAATCTATTTCACCATTACTATTAGGTATTTGTTTTTTCGCTTTAGAATATTTTAAGAATAATAAAAAAAGGTTGGTTATTTTCTTAGTTGGGATGCTAAGTATATCCTACCTTTCAATTGTTAGGGTACAACCTTTATATCAAAAATTAATAGCTCCTTCTACTGAATTTGTAAATTACACAATTACACACAATAATTTATGGATAGATGTACATAGTGCTAATTTTATTCAAACAGTGGAGAGTATTAAAAGTAAGCATCTTAAAGAAGGGGAAAAATTTTTTGTAGCTCCACATTCTCCTACTCTATATCCTATCCTAAATATTACATCTCCTATATGGGATATTTATTTATTATTTCCTGAAACGGAAGAGAGACAATATGAACAGATTAAAGAAATGCAAGAGAAAAATGTGACTTTAGTTCTCTTAGGAGATATAGCATTAGATAATAGGGAGGAATTGCGTTTCCGCAATACACATCCTATTTTGTGGGAATATTTTAATCAATATTATGAAGAAATTTTGGTGGGAAATTTGCCTTCAAACTATATTCTCTTGCGGTATACAGAAGCAGAGTAATTAGAAATGGGGAAATATTAATTGATACCTTTATACAAACCCTTAGTAACAGGGAGAGAGAGTTTATATATTGATGATGCTATAAAAACAGGTAAATTTTCTGGCGATGGTATATTTACTCAACGATGTAGGGAATGGCTGGAGAGTACCTTAGAATGTAAGAAGGCTCTTCTTACAACTTCCTGCACTCATGCATTAGAAATGGCTGCTATGTTGTTAGATATTTCGAATGGGGATGAGATTATTGTTCCGTCATTTACATTTGTTTCAACTGGAAATGCTTTTGTTCTTCATGGAGCCAAATTAGTATTTGTAGATATTAGACCTGATACGATGAATTTGAATGAAATGTTAATCGAGCAAGCAATCAGTGAAAAAACAAAAGCAATTATTGCAGTTCATTATGCAGGTGTATCTTGCGAAATGGATGTAATAATGAAACTAGCAAATAAATATAATTTAATTGTTATTGAAGATGCAGCTCATGCACTAATGAGTAAGTATAAAAATCAATATTTGGGTACTATTGGTCATTTAGGGTGCTTTAGCTTTCATGAATCTAAAAACTATCATTGTGGTGAAGGCGGAGCATTACTTATCAATGATGAAAGATTTATTGAAAGGGCAGAAATCATAAGAGATAAAGGAACGAATCGAAAAAACTATTTTCGAGGGGAGGTAGATAAATATACTTGGGTCGATATTGGCTCTTCCTATCTAATGAGTGAATTGAATGCAGCTTTTTTGTATCCTCAACTATTGATAGCAGAGGATATTAATAATGATAGGCTAAAAAGCTGGGAAACATATTATAGAGCTTTGATCAATTTAAATCTTGAAAATAAACTTACGTTACCTTCTATTCCAAGGCAAGTAAATCATAATGCACATATATTTTATATCAAGGTTCCAAGTAAGGGCATTAGAAGTGGGTTAATATCTTATTTACAGGAAAACGGAATTTCCACTTCGTTTCACTACATACCTTTGCATAGCTCGGATATGGGAGAAGTACATGGAGTCTTCAACAAAGAAGATATCTACACTAGCATAGAAAGTGAAAGGTTATTGAGACTCCCCATGTATTATGGTTTAAAGCAAAGTGATATTTTCGATATAGTTTCATTGATAAGGGACTATTTCGACAAGGAGAATTCAGATGAAAAAAGTAGACGCCTATTGGGAAAAACAGAATTTTAATAAAAAAGTTTTAGAAGTTGAATTTGAGATGGATGATTCACTGGATTGCTTAGGAACTCTCCAAGGAGATTTTTTAAATTATAATTATATAGTAGCTAAAGTACCTAAGTGTAAAATAGAACTTTTACATGAACTTGAAGAATTTGGATTTAGATTTGTAGAAACACAAATGGAAATGGCGATGAATTTGAGGAAATTAAACAAGTCCCTACAATTAACTATGAAAAAAGTAGATAAATTAAAATTTGAAATTGTCAATAATATAGAACATTTAGAGAGAGTTTTAGCTCAAATTGATGAAGATCTTTTTGTTACAGATAGAATTTCACTAGATCCATTACTAGGAAATAAAATAGCTCATAAGCGTTATATTAATTGGATTAGAGATAGTTTTGATAGGGAAGACACTTTAATTATTGAAGTACTAGATAAAGAAGATAGGGTAGGGTTTTTTTATTTCACCGAAAAAGACAATCAAATAATTCAAGCAGTATTAGCTAGTGTATACAAAACATTTAGAAGAAGAGGCGTTGGTTTAGAATTTTTGCAGCAAGCTCTCTATTGGTTAGTTGAGATGGGGTATACTAAAGCTACAACAAAAGTTTCAAGTAATAATTTGGAAGCATTGAGAGCTAATTTGTCTGTTGGTTTGGAAGTTAAAGGAATTTATTATATTTTAAGAAAATCGATGGGATAGTATCTGGAAGTGAAAAAGGTTGAATTATCAATAGTTATACCTGTTTATAATTCACAAAGTACGATTGGGCTTGTAGTAGAATCATTAATTTACCTTTATAATAAAGAGTTTCTATTAGAAATTATACTTATTGACGATAACAGTATAGATGACAGTCTAAAAATTTGTGAGAAAATGGGTAACTTATATGCGAATGTGAAAGTAATACATCATAAGAAAAATCAAGGTCAACATCAGGCTTTAATGACGGGTCTTAAACAGTGTAGCGGAAATTTTGTAGTTTTAATGGATGATGATATGCAAAATCCCCCTTTTGAGGTCAAAAAATTGATAAATAAGATTCAAGAAGGATATGATGTTGTTATTGCTAAAAGAATAACTTATAATCAGACATGGCTAAGGAAATTTTTGTCTAGTTTAAATCAATCATTTATAATTTTAAGTACGAAGCAAAAAATTTCATTTAGTAATTTTCTGATTATGAGAAAATCAGTGGTTAAGGTAATTGTTATGGATTCCTCAACTAAACCCATAATTCAAGGAATATTACTAAGAAGCAAAGCTAATATTACTAACATATTAACAGAGCATCATATGAGGGGAAATAGCAAGTCCAATTATAGTGTAATGAGGTTATTTAAGTTTTGGTTAACCACGCTTCATTACATGCCCAAAAATGTGAAGTATACACTTCTTTTATTAATACTTATAGTGAGTGTAGCATTGATACTTAGTATTTTATTAAACTTAATTTAATTAGGCTTTGATTCTGTTTTATGAATCGAAGCCTTTTCTATTCCAATATCATTGATATAATATAATATGAAGGTTTTATGGTGAAAAGTTTGTTATAGAAACGAGGGGTAGTTTGACTAGTATAGCAGTACAGATTGTGACATATAACAGTGCAGATGATATAGGAACTTGTTTGGATTCAGTTTTTGCACAAACTTATCCAATTCAGCAAGTAATAGTGATAGATAATAATTCAAAAGATAGTATAGAGGAAATTATTACATTATATCCTCATATTCATTTTGTAAAAAATAGTGTGAATAATGGCTTTGTAGGTGGACATAATCAGGCACTAGATTTTTCGAATTCAGAGTACGTTTTAGTATTAAATCCAGATGTTATTTTAGAACCAACTTATATAGAACGAATTATGGAATACATTGTACTAAAAGATTATATTGGTGCGGCGACAGGGAAATTATATCGAGATGTGCAATCACGTATTATTGATAGTACAGGCATCAACATAAAGAAGAATCGACGTGCAGTAGATCGTGGTAGTGGAGAGGTAGATAAAGGGCAATATGATAAGGACATAAATGTTTTTGGTGTATCTGGTGCAGCTGCAATTTATAAAAGAGCTATGATGGAAAGTATATCTGATAAAGGGCAGTTTTTTGATGAAAGCTTTTTTGCATATAAAGAAGATGTAGATGTTAGCTGGCGAGCTCGTTTGGCAGGGTGGGAAATTTGTTTTGTACCAGAAGCCATTGCCCAGCATGAAAGAGGTTGGAAGGGTAATCAATCAAGAAAAAATATTTCTCTTAAAACAAGAAAACATTCGTATATTAATAGACATTTTTATATATTGAAGAATGATAAAATAGTATATTTCCTTTTACATTTGCCAATCATTTGTCTATATGAATTAGCTTGTTTAATATATATAGGACTAAAGGAACCGAAATTAATTAGTGCGTATCAACTACTTTTTAAAGAATATAAATCTTTAAAAAGGAAAAGACGGTGGATACAAATGAATAGTAAAGTACCTTCTAAACAAATATATGAGTATTTTAAAGGAATATGGTAAAATAAAATGGACTTAAGCATTGTAATTGTTAATTATAATACACCGAAATTGACGATAGATTGTATTCAATCAATACTGAGTGCAAAATTGAATATTCAATATGAAATTTATGTAGTGGATAATGCTTCTTCAGATAATTCTGTTGAACAATTAAAAGATGCTTTTCCACAAATAACTGTTATAGCAAACAAGCAAAATGTAGGGTTCTCTAAGGCGAATAATCAAGCAATTAAAATCTGTAAAGGGCGCCATGTCTTGCTACTTAATTCAGATACGATTGTCCATGAAGATACGCTCGATACGATGGTGCAGTTTATGGATGCTCATTTTGATGTTGGGGCAGCAGGCTGTGAAGTGAATCTAGTAGATGGATCATTAGATAAAGCATGTCATAGAGGGTTTCCAACACCAGAAGCCTCTTTTTATTATATGATGGGCTTATCTCGAAAATATCCTGACAGTCCAAAGTTTAATAGTTATCATAAAAGCTATATGAATATGCAAGAAATACACGATATTGATTGTTTAGTAGGGGCCTTTATGATTGTACGTAGGGAAGCATTTGAGCAGATAGGGCTTTTAGATGAAGATTTCTTCATGTATGGAGAAGATATTGATTGGTGTTATCGAATAAAAGAGGCAGGCTGGCGGATTGTTTATAATCCATTGGTTTCGATTCTTCATTATAAGGGAGCAAGCAGCCGAAGGAAGCCATTTAAAATTGTTTATGAATTTCATCGAGCGATGTATTTATTTCATAAAAAGCATTTTGCTAAAAACTATAACTTTTTAGTGAACAGTATCGTCTATACAGGGATTACATTGAAATTAGCACTTGCAACAATCACAAATGTATTGAAGCAAGGTCGATAAAATATGAAAAATAGGTGATTACAATGATACGAGGAAAGGAACGCTTTATTACACAGTTGTATATGACAACTGATTTCCTCTTTTTACAGCTAGCATTTATTCTGGCATGGTATTTACGATTTGTCGTGAATCCAGAGGAGCAAGGGTCTTATTTGCCAATGTCTGATTACTTTACATGGCATATTATTTATGCTGTCTCCTTTTTAGCAATTGGATTTTTAATACATCTGTATATTCCAAAGCGAAAGATGAAATTTGCGAAGGAAGTTTCAAAAGTTATTCAAGTGCAAATCTATAGTATGTTTGTACTATTAAGTGTTTTGTTTCTTATGAAAACTATTGATATTTCACGTATGTTCCTGGTGATTTATTTACTTACAGGCTTCTTCATTATTGTGACATATCGCTTTTTTGTAAAGCAATTTTTAAGAGGCATGCGTAAAAAAGGATTTAATCAGCAATTTGTTTTAATATTGGGTGCGGGGTCTATTGGTAAGCGATATATTGAGAATTTAGAGAATCATCCAGAGTATGGCTTGCAAGTTATAGGTTTTTTAGATGATTATAAGCAAGAGAATAGGAAACAAAAAATATTAGGGAAAATTGCGGATTTACCAACAATTTTAGAAAATAAAATTATTGATGAAGTTGTGATTGCATTACCTTTGACTGTATTTTCTAAATACGATAAGATTATTTCTATATGTGAAAAGGCTGGTGTACGTGTAGCGATTGTGCCTGATTTTTACGATGTTTTACCTGCCACGCCTCATTTTGAGCGCTTTGGTGATTTACCAGTTATTAATGTGCGTGACATTCCATTAGATGAATATGTAAATAGAATGTTGAAACGTTTATTTGATATTGTGTTTGCTTTATGTGCGATTATTATTACTTCGCCATTATTAATAGCGATTGCAATAGGTGTAAAACTGACTTCACCAGGTCCGATTTTATTTAAACAGGAGCGAGTTGGTTTAAATCGTCGATCATTTTTTATGTATAAATTTAGATCAATGAAGGATATGCCAACTACAGCTTCAGATACTCAATGGACAGTTGAGAATGATCCAAGGAGAACAAAATTTGGTACATTCATTCGAAAAACGAGCTTAGATGAATTCCCTCAGTTTTTCAATGTTTTAAAAGGCGATATGAGTATTGTAGGACCAAGACCAGAGCGCCCATACTTTGTCGATCAGTTTAAAGAAGAGATTCCTAAATATATGATTAAGCATCATGTAAGACCTGGTATTACAGGGTGGGCTCAAGTATGTGGTTTACGTGGAGATACGTCTATTGAAGATCGCATAGAGCATGATATTCAGTACATTGAGAACTGGACATTACTATTTGACATCCGTATTATTTTTAAGACAATTGTAAATGGTTTTGTTAATAAAAATGCGTATTAATTAATAGATTTGGGTGAGACCGTTGAAAAAAATCCGAAAAGCAATTATTCCAGCAGCAGGACTAGGAACGCGTTTTCTTCCAGTGACAAAAGCAATGCCAAAGGAAATGCTGCCAATTGTAGATAAGCCAACGATTCAATATATTGTAGAGGAAGCAATTGCAGCTGGTATTGAAGATATTATTATTGTTACAGGTAAAAATAAACGAGCGATTGAAGATCACTTTGACAATGCATGGGAACTTGAGACGAATTTAATGGAAAAAGGTAAGCTTGATATGCTTGAAAAAGTACAAGAGTCAGCCAATGTTGAAATTCACTATATTCGTCAAAAAGAAGCACTTGGCTTAGGTCATGCGATTTGGTGTGCGCGTAAATTTATTGGAGATGAACCATTTGCGGTTCTACTTGGTGATGATATTGTAAAAAGTGAAAAGCCTTGTTTAAAGCAATTAATGAATCAATATGAAAAAACTTCCTCAAGTATTATTGGTGTACAGGAAGTGCCAGATGAGGAAGTACATCGTTATGGTGTTATTGATCCAATTAGTACAGATAATCGATTAATGCAAGTAACTAAATTTGTAGAAAAACCTGTTTTAGAAGAGGCTCCATCTAACTTTGCTATTATTGGGCGTTATATATTAACACCTGAAATTTTCCGTTTCTTAGATGAAAAGAAAAAAGGAAAAAATGGTGAAATTCAATTAACAGATGCTATTGAATCTCTAAATGGCATACAACGAGTATTTGCCTATGCATTTGAAGGACAGCGTTATGATGTTGGAGAGCAGCTAGGTTTTATCGAGACGACAATTGATTTTGCTTTAGCCCGTGAAGATTTGAGTGAAGGTATAAAGGCATTTATTTTACAAAAAGCGAAGGAACTGAGTGGTGAGTAAGGATGATTTTAGTTGTCGGTGGAGCTGGCTATATTGGCAGTCATTTTGTAAAAGAGCTAGTGAAAACACATGATGTGGTGGTGTTAGATAATTTAAGTACAGGGCATCGGTGGGCAGTTGACCAGAAAGCGACTTTTATTGAGGGTGATTTAGGAGATGCTGACACAGTACAGCGCTTATTCGATACTTATACGATTGAGGCTGTGTTACATTTTGCGGCATTTAGCTTAGTTAGTGAATCTGTAGCGGATCCTATGAAATATTATGAAAATAATGTTATCGCTACATTCAATTTATTGAAATTAATGAAAGACAACCATATTGATAAATTCATTTTTTCTTCAACGGCTGCCACATACGGTACACCTGATGTTGAATTAATTGATGAGCATACAGTAACTGCACCAATTAATCCATACGGACACTCAAAATTGATGGTAGAGCAAATGGTTAAGGATTTAGCTTATAGCTATGGCTTGAAGTATGCTGTGTTGCGTTATTTTAATGCAGCAGGAGCCGATGAGACAGCTGAAATTGGAGAAAGCCATTCACCTGAAACACATTTAATTCCACTTGTTTTACAGCATTTATTAGGGCAACGCAGCGCTATCTCAGTTTATGGTACGGATTACGATACACCTGATGGGACATGTATTCGAGATTATATCCATGTAACAGATTTAGCTAAAGCGCATTTATTGGCACTTGAAGGTTTATTGAATGGTACACTGACAGCTTCCGTTTATAATCTGGGAAATAGTCATGGATATTCAGTTAAAGAAATTATAGCAATGTGTGAGCAAGTAGCTAACAAGCAGGCAAATATACAGTATATAGATAGACGAGCTGGCGATCCTGCGATACTTGTCGCAAATGCAGAGAAGATATATCAGGAGCTTGGCTGGAAAGCACAATTTGATTTACAGACTATCATTGAAAGTGCTTGGGCTTGGCATCAAAAACAATTTTAAAAATGAAAGTATGTTCTGCGTTAGAACATGCTTTTTTGTATTATAAATGGTTTTTCCGATGGTTCTATGGCATAATAAGACTATTATACTTGTAAGAAGAAACGAGGATTTTTTATTGTGAAAAAGGAAATTCTACAAACAACTTTATTAAACTGTTCGTTAAATGAACAGGATATATTAACATATAAAAATCGAGTAAAACAAATTCATGGAGATTTACCAAATCATTATGCAACAGGTTGGATGGATGCACCATTACAAGATTATGAAGAGCTTTTGACATCAATTAACTACGTCGCTAGTGAAATCAAAGCTTGTGCAGACGTGCTTGTTGTCATTGGTGTAGGCGGTTCCTTTTTAGGAGCACGTGCCATTCAGGAGGCATTAGCCCCTTATTTTGGTTTGCCTAAAGGTGGTATTGAGGTTGTTTATGCTGGGTTGAATATGAGTGGTGCTTATATCAAGGAATTACTTGCTTATTTAGATGGCAAACAAGTTTATGTGAATGTCATTTCGAAATCTGGTGGGACGATGGAGCCTGCGCTTGCATTTCGTGTGTTGCGCCTTTATATGGAGGAACGTTACGGAGATAAAGCAGTGGAGCGTATTATTGTGACAACAGATGCCGAAAAAGGGATCTTGAAAGATATTGCAGATAGAGCTGGCTACCGGCAGTTTGTCATTCCAGATGATGTAGGAGGACGCTATTCTGTTTTAACGGCGGTTGGTTTACTGCCTGTAGCAGTAGCTGGTGTTGATATTCAGGAATTAATGGACGGGGCACGTCATGCAGCGGCAGAGCTTGCAGAGCCGGATTTAGCATTTAATGATGCTTATAAGTATGCGGTGATGCGCCATATGCTATATGAGCAGGGATATACAAATGAACTGTTGGCTTCGTTTGAGCCTGGTTTAAGTAAATTCCATGAGTGGTGGAAGCAGCTATTTGGTGAGAGTGAAGGGAAAGAGCGGAAGGGATTGTATCCTTCAACAGTTAGCTTTTCAACGGATTTACATGCAATTGGACAATACATTCAAGAAGGCCGTCGTATTCTATTTGAAACATTATTGCATTTCCATGAGATTGAAGGCGATATGGAAGTACCGTATGATGCACGCAATGAGGACGGCTTAAATTACTTAGCGAATCGTACATTTAACGAGATTAATGCGATTTCAAAGCAAGGAACAGCTTTAGCCCATGCGGAGGGTAATGTGCCAGTGATTCAATTGGAATTGCCGAAGCTTGATGCATACCATCTTGGTTATTTAATTTACTTCTTTATGAAAGCTTGTGCGATGAGTGCTTGTTTATTAGAGGTCAATCCTTTCGACCAGCCAGGGGTAGAAGCATATAAACGTAAAATGTTAGAATTATTGAAAGAAGAAAAGGCGGTAACAGAGTGAGTGTAAAAGAGCTATTTAAACAATGGGAGCAACAGACATTGCCAGCGTATTTGGTCGAAGAATTAACAGCGATTGCATCAGATGAACAAGCGATAGAGGATCGATTTTATCAGTATGTTTCATTTGGCACAGGCGGTATGCGCGGCGTGCTAGGTGCTGGTACAAATCGTATGAATCTTTATACGATTCGGCGTGTAGCGGAAGGGCTAGCTCGTTATGTTGAAGCAAATGGTGAAGATGCAAAGGCACGTGGTGTTGTCATCGCATACGATACACGCCATTTTTCTTACGAGTTTGCTTGTGAAACAGCGCGTGTTTTAGGAGCGCACGGTATTCGAGCTTATGTTTATAAAGAGCCTCGCCCAACACCGCAGCTGTCGTTTACTGTACGCGAAGTAAATGCGTATGCAGGAGTTGTGATTACAGCCAGCCATAATCCCAAACAGTATAATGGCTTTAAAGTGTATGGTGAAGATGGTGCACAGCTTGTTCCAGCTGGGGCGAATGCGATTGTACAGTACATGCATGAGATTGAGGATATTTTTGCAATTGAGGTAGCAGAGCTTGAACAGTTAGTGCAGCAAGAACTTTTCACATGGTTATTAGAAGAACTTGATGCAGCGTATTTAAAGCAGCTTCTGACATTAAAGGATACGCGTGAAGTAGCACTTGATATGAAGCTTGTTTATACCCCTTTACATGGTGCAGGCTTAGTTCCTGTGCGAGAAGGCTTGCATGCTTTTGGTTTTACAGATGTAGCAGTTGTGGAGGCGCAAGCTATACAGGATGGTGCATTTCCAACAGTATCTTATCCCAACCCAGAGGAAGCAGCAGCATTTACATTAGCGGTGGAACTGGGGCAGCGCAATGGCGCAGAACTTTTGTTAGCAACAGATCCAGATGCAGATCGTTTAGGCGTCGCTGTATGGAATGGTGTACGTTATGAACTGTTAACGGGAAATCAGCTAGGTGCATTATTATTGCATTATTTATTAGCTACGAAGCAGCAAGATGGGACATTGTCTAAGAATAGTGTGGTAGTCAAAACGATTGTGACTGCAGAACTAGGTGCAAAAATTGCAGAAAGCTATGGCATTGTAACAGAAAATACGCTTACAGGCTTTAAATATATTGCAGAGAAGATTGCGCAATATGAAGCAACAGGTGAGCAAACATATTTATTTGGTTATGAAGAGAGCTACGGCTATTTAATTGAAACGTTTGTACGCGATAAAGATGCGGTACAAGTTGCATTGAAGGTAGCTGAAATGGCAGCATTCTATGCGTTACAAGGCAATACATTATTAGATCAACTAGAACGTTTATATGAAGAGTTTGGCTATTACCAAGAAACACTGGTGTCGCAAGTATTTGAGGGCAAAAATGGTCAAGAGGAAATGCAAGCTATTTTACAACATTTACGTGAGAGTCTGCCAAAAGAGATTGCGGGCTTAGCTGTACAGCAAGTGGAGGATTACTTAGTAGGACAAGCGACATTGGTAACTGGTGAGATAAAGGCACTCGCATTACCAAAGGAAAATGTATTGAAGTTTGTTTTAGCAGATGGCACATGGATTGCCGTTCGTCCATCTGGTACAGAGCCAAAATGTAAGTTTTATATCGGTGTTGTGGATAGTACGATGGAAGCAGCACAGCAGAAACTTGAGATGGTGAAGCAGGCTGTAGTCGAATTGGTGAAATAAAGAGTTACTTCTCAATGCAAACAAGTAGAATATGAATTAATTATAAAGTTACTAGAATAGTTAGTTATTTTGCGTAGCTATACAAAAAGAAATATGTTGAAATCAGAGAACTAGGAGCGAGAGATTCTGCTCCTAGTTTTTTTATGTTTAAAATTTTCCAATTAAAGGACTGCAGGCTATAAATTCCCTTTTTGTATTTCGAGTAAAGGGTTGATGATATAAATACTAGAGGTACACATTTCTTTTGTTTTTTCTTCATAGCGGATTCCTATCACAAGTTCAATTTCTTTCATCTGAGCGCTCTTTTTTATTGTTACTGTATTGGAAAATCTTCAGAGAATAAGAAGAGCTGGCATTTTTACTTTTTCCTCATCTATTATTTTCATTTTGGAGACATATGGTATCTTTTATCCCTATTTATCCCGCATTAACGGACAGTAAGACGCCCACCTCAAGATTTGAGAAAAACAAAAAGGATAGGTGGGCGATAACAGTCCGTAAAAGCCCGATTGAGGTCAACATGATGTTGGTCACACAAGCATTTTCACAGGATGTGAAGTTCTTAGCTTGTGTCCCTTTATCAACAATCAGCGGGGGATAAGGAAAACCCCCACTGATTGAAGCTTCACTTTATAACCCTTTGATATAATTAATGCCTTACTTTCAATACAGAAAACCAAAATAAATAGTTTATTAGAAAAATGTTTCCTTGCTACTTGAATACTCATCTAAGGGATGTGTATTCTACAACAAGCCTCTGAAATCCTTTGGAAATCTCATTACTCTATGAATCACAAAAGGTTTATTTATTAATAAAACAAAATTATAAAAATTTAAATTTTTACCATTATTAGTAATTTATATCTCTATTATTATCCCTTCAAAATTTAAAGGTAACAATCAGTAAACATGAATAATATGGAGCATTTTCGTATAATTTCGATTTTAAATTAGCAATAAGTCATTTTTTATAAAAATATTAATGATATTTAAAAAATTATTTATACCTATTGATTTATTTTTAATAGTCCTTTAGAACC
>NZ_PYWN01000298.1 GCF_003049505.1 Metasolibacillus meyeri | reverse complement strand
TTCACTCCTTTTTATAATATAATATCACTTAAATTCTAAAAATTCAATAATAATTAGGAGATGGATAAAAAATGAAGGAAAAATATAACTCAAGTATAACTATACGTATTTCTGGAGATGTTTTCCCAATAGATAATTTTTTAGAAAAAATAGATATAAAACCAGTAGAAATTTATAAAAAAGGAGAACCATTTTTAAGAGGTTTAATACAAGATATTCAGCCATTTACCGCTTGGGAATTCACTATAAATTCAAGCAAATTTAAATATACAGATGACCAAATAGAATATCTATTTCAAAAATTAAGCCCATATTTAGATACAATTACTGATTATCAAAAAAAATATAATTTAAAGTGCGAAACCATCATTTGTGTGCGTTATGATGAATATCAGACATCTGGTATCCATTTTGAACCTAATCACATAGATTTTTTACAAAAAATAAAATCATCTGTTGATATAGACATATATAATTTATGTAGTGAGAAATAAACAATAGTT
>NZ_PYWN01000297.1 GCF_003049505.1 Metasolibacillus meyeri | reverse complement strand
GCGCAGATATCTCGAGAAAACCGCAGATAAACCATGAAAAAACGCAGATATCTTGGGAAAGCCGCAAATAAATCATGAAAAAGCGCAGATATCTCAGGGAAACCGCAGATAAACCATGAAAAAGCGCAGATATCTCAGGAGAACCGCAGATAAACCATGAAAAAGCGCAGATAACTTGGGAAAGTCGCAAATAAATCATAAGAAAGCGCAGATATTTTAGGAAAGCCGCAAATAAATCATGAGAAAGCGCAGATAACTCAGGGAAACCGCAAATAAATCATGAGAAAGCGCAGATATCTCGAGAAAACCGCAGATAAACTA
>NZ_PYWN01000040.1 GCF_003049505.1 Metasolibacillus meyeri | reverse complement strand
AGATGTGTATAAGAGACAGATTGTTATTTGTGTCAATTCCTTTTAAAACATATGCTGCACCGAATTATTACTCAGGAGAAGATTATGACTATAACACAAGTGATGATGGAAAGGTTTAAGAAGAGGCTCAAGCACAAATAATCTGCTTGCTCCCCCTTCCAAACAATTAGAAAACCCGAACAATAGCAAGTCACTTTAAACACGTTCCTTGCCAAAATTGTTCGGGTTTTACTTTGATTATTTTTCAACTGGTACGACAGCGCCGCCCCATTCATTTAAAATAAAGTCTTGAATTTCTTTTGAATGTAATACGTCGATTAATTTTTTAATCGCATCGCTATTTTCATCGCCTGCACGTGTAGCAATGACGTTTACATATGGTGATTCTGAGCCCTCAATTGCAATCGAATCATTAATCGGATCTAATTTGAAGTCAATCGCGAAGTTTGAGTTAATAACAACCGCATCACCTTCACCGTTTTTATAGTATGTTGTTAGCATTTCTGGTGCAGAGCTTGCATCGATTACTAAGTTTTTCGGATTGGCTACAATATCATCAATTACTGCAGCAGTTTTATCAATACCATCTGCCAATGTAATTAAACCTAAGTTTTCAAACAATGTTAAAATACGACCTTGGTCCGTAACTGAGTTTGAAATAATGATTGTTGCACCATCTGGTAATTCATCAAGCGCTTGATATTTTTGCGAGTAAATAGCGATTGGCTCGATATGAATCCCACCTGCATTTACAAAGTCATAGCCTTTTTCAGCGATTTCATACTCTAAATAAGGAATATGTTGGAAGTAGTTAGCATCTAAAGCACCTGACTCTAAATCTTGGTTTGGTAATACATAATCTTGATATTGTTGAATTTCTAACTCTACACCTTGCTCAGCTAAAATGGGTTTTGCTTGCTCTAAAATAATATCGTGTAAGCCATATGATGCACCTACTACTAATTTTGTTGGCTCAGTTGTTTCTGTTGTGCCATTATCGCTTTCTGTGTTGCTACCTGTATTTGCTTCTTCTTTATCATTTTCCTTTGCACCACAAGCTACTAATACTAGTGCAAGGACTGATAATAATAAGATTGATAACCATTTTTTCATATTCTTTCTTCCTCTCTTTTTTCACTTTCTATATGTCAACAAGTACCCTTGTAAAGACCTAACGTTTATCGACTTTCGTCGTAATGACATCGCCAATCCACTGTAAGGCAAAGACGATGACTAAAATAAGAATTGTTGCTATTTGCACGACATCATTGCGGTCACGTTGGAAGCCATCAATAAAGGCTAATTGTCCTAAACCACCTGCCCCTACAATACCTGCCATTGCTGTGTAGCCAACAAGTGCAATAGCTGTCACCGTAATACCTGAAATCAGCGCGGGCAATGATTCAGGAATCAGGACTTTAAAAATGATCGTCGATGTTTTTGCACCCATCGAACGCGCCGCCTCAATGACACCTTTATCAATTTCACGCAAGGCGATAAGTACCATGCGTGCATAGAATGGCGCAGCACCAACAATTAAAGCGGGTAATGCAGCGTTTGTTCCACGCATTGTCCCAACAACGAATAATGTAAATGGAATTAATAAAATAATTAAGATAACAAATGGAATCGAGCGGAAAATATTAACGAGCGACCCCGTAATAAAATGCACGGTTTTATTTGCCCAAAGCTGATGCGGGCTTGTTAAAAATAGTACAATACCGATTGCTAACCCTAAAATAAAGGTAATAACGGTAGACATCATCGTCATATAAACCGTTTCATAGGCTGCTTGCCACATCTTATCCCAATTAACATTCGGAAATAATTGCTCAACCACGCTCAATCACCTCCGTTTGAATATTATTTGTTGCAAGTAGTTGTAAAGCACCTTCGATATTTTCTTGAGCTCCATCGATATGCACAATGAGCGTACCGTAAGGACCGTTTGCGGTATGTGAAATAGCACCATGTACAATATTTATTTCTACATCAAATCGCTTAATTAACTGCGACATAATCGGCTCTTTTGTCGACTGCCCAACAAATGTTATACGCACAATTTTTCCTGTTGGATAGCTCGCAATAATTTGCTCGATTGATTCCCTCGTCTCACTTGAGTCCGACACTTGTGAGACGAAATTTTTTGTAATCGTTGCTTGCGGATTTTGGAACACTTCGAGGACTTTGCCTTGTTCAACTACTTGTCCTGCCTCCATGACTGCAACACGATGACAAATTTTTCGAATAACATGCATTTCATGTGTAATTAAAACGATTGTTAGCCCTAGCTTTTTATTAATATCAAGCAACAGCTCTAAAATTGCCTCTGTCGTTTCCGGATCTAATGCCGATGTTGCCTCATCACAAAGCAATACTTCTGGATTGTTCGCTAATGCACGGGCAATCCCTACACGTTGCTTTTGTCCACCAGAGAGCTGTGAAGGATAAGCCTGTTCTCTGCCTTTTAGGCCGACAAGCTCGATTAGCTCCTGTACACGGATTGCTCGCTCACTTTTGCTGACACCAGCAATTTCTAATGGGAATGAAATATTTTCTTCAACCGTTCGCGACCAAAGTAAATTGAAATGTTGAAAAATCATGCTTATTTTTTGACGTGCTTGACGCAATTTTGCACCAGAAACCTGGGCAATATTTTCACCATTCACAATGACTTCACCAGTTGTTGGCTTTTCCAAGCCATTTAGCAAACGAATCATCGTACTTTTCCCTGCACCACTGTAACCAATAATGCCAAATATTTCTCCTTGCTCTATCGATAAATCGACACCCTGAACAGCGGTCAAATCACCATTCTTCGTTTTGTAAACTTTCGTTATATTAGATAATTGAATCATCGCTCTGCTCCTTTAAAAAATCAAAAAAGCCTTTCTACTTTGATTAAGTAGAAAGGCTTTACATAACAAGATGTATGATGAACCGTTCTCTCATCTTTCAAAGTATACACTTTGTGTGACTTGGCACCTTTTCACATATGTGATGGTTGCCGGGCTTCATAGGGCACTTCCCTCCACCGCTCTTTATAAGAGGACTTTATTTAATTTGTAAATTTAGTATGAATGTACTTTATCATGATATAAATGATGCGTCAACTACTTTTTAGTATTTCATATAAATTTAGTACGGATTGAAAGGCATAAATTTTTTCAATTTTGTCATCATCCCTTGCTATTACTAGACATGGGACGCTTTCCACCTGCAAATCAACCGCTAATTTTTCAGAATAATTTAAATTCATTTTTCCGATTGGTATAGTAGGCAATAGTTGTTCTACTACATCCATCATTTTCGATGCGATGGCACAAGTTCCACAGATCGGTGTATATAAATATAGTGCAAGCATACCTTGTTTATTTCGTTGCTCTTGCCACTGTTCAATTGTCCATTCTTCCATTACTATTCATCCTATTTTGTTCGTATATTTTCCTTTTTTAGCAGCGCTGCTAGTACAGCTGTTGGGGTTTCCGCTACTTCCTTATATTGTGCAGGAATTTCGAACTGCACGGCTTCCGAATAAATTCGCCTCATCAACTTGCGCATTTTTTGCCCTGATAAGTCTGCATCAAAAAGCGTATAGAAACTAAGATACTCATATGGTGCTAAAAGTTCAAGCAAACCGTCTTCGCTCATCGTTCCATTTGTACATAAAATAATCGCTTCTTCCGCAATCACTTGCTCAAGCTTTAATTTATCAGAACGCCCTTCCACAACCATACAAATCATTAGAATTCCCCTTTCATATATGCCAAAACACCAAAATCCAGCATGGACTTTGGTGTTTTTTATGTTTTATTCTGCAGTCATTTCTTCATATTGCTCAGCAGTCATTAACTCATCTACTTCAGATGTGTTTGATAGCTCAACAACAACCATCCATGCTTGCTCATATGGAGATTCATTTACGAATTCTGGGCTATCACCTAGCTCTTCGTTTACTTCAACTACTTTACCTGACACAGGTGCATATAGCTCTGATACAGTTTTAACTGATTCAACGCTACCAAATGGTTCGTTCAACTTTAATTCGTCGCCTACTTCTGGTAGTTCAACGAATACGATATCGCCTAGTTCATTTTGTGCGAAATGCGTAATACCAATACGTGCTTTGCCATCTTCAACTTTTACCCACTCGTGCTCTTTAGAATAACGTAATTCTGTTGGTGTGCTCATGAAAACCCCTCCAAATATGTAATACATTCATTTTCAGTTTGCCATATTTCTTCATTAAAAACAAGCTACTATTCGCGTTATTTCCACGATTCTAAGAAGTCAGACTCCTTGAAGCCTAACGTCACTTTTTGACCATCTGTTGTCAAGGGGCGCTTAATCAGCATCCCATCAGATGCTAGCAAGGCTAATTGCTCCTCCTCTGACATCTCTGGCAGCTTATCCTTTAAGCCTAGCTCCTTATATTTCATACCAGATGTATTGAAAAATTTCTTCAACGGTAGCCCACTTGCCTCATAAATTGCCTGCAATTGTTCCTTTGTTGGCGTTTCTTCTACAATATGTATCGACTCATATGCAATATGCTGGTCATCTAACCATTTTTGTGCTTTTTTACATGTTGAACATTTTGGATATTGGTAAAATCGAATTGTCATTTGCTAGTCGCTCCTTTTTCATTGCTTATTAAAAATAATATCATACATCACACAAAATTCTTTTAAAAAGCGCTTGAAAAATATTTTATATCATACTACCTTATCCTAGAAAGGTGGAGGAAAATATGAACATAACGATTGAAGAACTACCTGCATCAAGAATTGCCTATTTTCGAAGCGTTGGAGAATATGGTGGAGAGAAGAATAAAGAATTGATGGAAGCTTTTAAAGAATGGACAAAGTTACATGCTGTATTTGAACAATCTACTATTTTAGGTATGCCACAAGATAATCCTGCAATTACGGCAAAAGAAGACTGCCGTTATGATGTTTGCATGATGATTAGTGAAGGTTTTATTGTCACACCCCCCGCACAAGTTGGGAGATTCTCAGGTGGGAAATATGCCGTTTTCTTGCTTGACCATACGAAAGAAGCCGTTAGCGAATTTTGGCGCAATGTTTTTTTCGAGATAGAGAGAAATCATTTATTCATTAGAGAACAGCCCATTATTGAAAGATACACAGCTCAAATGATTGATCAGCATTTATGTGAAATATTAGTTCCCATTCAGTAACGAATAGTAAGATTATTCCCTAGTTCAAAAGTAACGATTCGCCCAACGAATAGTGAAATTCGCCCGACCAAGTGGCAAATTTACCCAACGAACATCAGAAATCGCCCAACCATCAACTAAATTCGCCCAACCAAACAAAAAACAGAAGGCTATCCAAAAGTTCGGATAGCCTTCCCATCATATTATACGATATATTTCTCTGCCTCAATTAACTTTTCAGCAGCTTCACGTTTTTTCGTGATTAAGTTGTATGGATTGTTGCGTGTCAATTTGCGTAATGCCGATAACGTCATGCGACCTGCATCGCCATCAACTGAAGCAAGCAATGTGTCTTTTGCTTCTTTTTCAATTTCAGCAAATGCTTCTTGACAAAAGATTTGTGTGTATAGAAGCTTTTGAGTCGCTTTTTCTGCACCATCACGCTCAATTGCCTTTTGCGTACGGATTACCGTTGATTCCATTGCATATAATTGGTTCGCAATATTGGCGATTTTCACCAATACTTCTTGTTCTGCCTCTAATTTTACACCGAAGCGTTGCGCTGCTGCACCTGCTGCTAGTACCGCGATTTTCTTCGCGTTTTTCACTAAGTATAGCTCTTGTGCTAATGGCTCGTCGCTTACTTCTTCAGGCATCATCATTAATAGCTCTGATTGTAGGTTTTGTGCTACTTGTAATAATGGTAGCTCGCCTTTTAATGCTTTCTTCATAAATGTACCTGGTACAATCATACGGTTAATTTCGTTTGTACCTTCGAAAATACGGTTAATACGAGAGTCACGGTAAATGCGCTCTACTTCATATTCTGCCATAAAGCCATAACCACCGTGTAATTGAACCGCTTCATCTGCTACGTAATCTAATGTTTCAGAGCCGAATACTTTCGCAATTGAGCACTCGATTGCGTATTCTGCTACAGCGCCTGCAATCGCTTTGCCGTCCTTTTGTTCCTCTGCTGATAATTGACCTAAACGATCTTCAAAATAACCTACTGTGCGGTAGTTTAAAGATTCAGATGCGTAAATATGTGATGCCATTGTTGCCAGCTTTTCTTTTGTTAAGTTAAAGCTTGAAATTGGTGTATTAAATTGTTTACGCTGGTTTGCGTATTGTACAGCTAATTCAAATGCACGCTTTGAGCCACCAACTGTACCTACACCTAATTTATAGCGTCCGATATTTAAAATGTTGAAGGCAATAATATGACCGCGACCAATTTCACCTAATAAGTTTTCAACAGGCACTTCCGCATCTTCTAAAATTAATGTACGTGTTGAAGAAGATTTAATCCCCATTTTCTTTTCTTCTGGTCCTACTGAAACGCCTGGATATGAGCGCTCTACGATAAAGGCAGAGAATTTGTCGCCATCAATTTTAGCGTAAACAACGAATACGTCTGCAAAGCCTGCGTTTGTAATCCATTGCTTTTCACCATTTAATACGTAGTGTGTGCCCGCATCGTTTAGCTTTGCTGTCGTTTTTGCACCTAATGCGTCAGAACCTGAACCCGGCTCTGTTAACGCGTATGCTGCAATTAATTCGCCAGAAGCAAGCTTTGGTAAGTATTTTGATTTTTGCTCATGGTTACCGAATAATACGATTGGTAATGAACCGATACCAACATGTGCACCATGTGTAATCGAGAAGCCACCCGCTACAGACATTTTTTCTGCGATTAAGGCAGAGGAAATTTTATCTAAGCCTAAGCCCTCGTATTCTTCTGGTACATCAGCTGCTAATAAACCAAGCTCACCCGCTGTTTTCAATAAACGAACAGAATGATCAAACTCATGGTGCTCTAAATTTTCGACAACTGGTAGTACTTCATTTGCTACGTACTCCTCTGTTGTTTTGGCAATCATTTTTTGCTCATCTGTGAAATCCTCTGGTGTAATAACACGATTGATATCTACTTCTTCTACAAGAAAGCTTCCGCCTTTAATAATATTTGTCATGATAAGTTCCCCCTTGAAATATTGTGAGTGCCAGGCACTCACACAATTCTCACACAATTCCCAATCTAGCTTTGTTATAGTATTTCAAACACACCTGCAGCGCCCATACCGCCACCGATACACATTGTCACAACGCCATATTTGCCGCCACGACGCTTTAACTCATGGATTAATTTTAATGTTAAAATTGTGCCTGTTGCGCCAAGTGGATGCCCTAATGCAATCGCACCACCGTTAACATTGACTTTTTCCTCATCAATGCCTAAATGACGGACAACTTGCAATGATTGTGAAGCAAATGCCTCATTGATTTCCCATAAGTCAATCTGCTCCTGTGCTAGACCAGCGATTTCTAACGCTTTCGGCACCGCTACAATCGGTCCAATTCCCATCACTTCTGGTGCTACACCGCCAACTGCAAAGCCTAAAAACTTCGCAAGTGGCTTTAAGCCTTGTGCTTCTGCTTCCTCTTTATCCATAACAAGAACAGCTGCCGCACCATCTGAAGTTTGTGAAGAATTCCCTGCTGTTACAGAGCCTTTGACATTAAATGCTGGACGCAATTTTGCTAAGCCTTCAACTGAAGTGCCTGGACGTACGCCCTCATCTGTATCGAAAGTAAATTTCTTTTCCTGTAGCTTGTTATTTGCATCTACATAATGCTGAACCACTTCAACAGGTACGATTTCATCTTTAAACTTACCTTCTTTAATCGCCTTCTCAGCTAACTCATGTGAACGTACTGCGAATTTATCTTGCTCTTCACGACTCACTTCATAGCGTTGTGCTACTTCCTCTGCTGTATGCCCCATGCTCATATAATATTGCGGTGCTTCCTCTGCCAGCTTTGGATTTAAGCGAATTGTATTTCCTGTCATTGGAATCATACTCATCGACTCAACGCCACCTGCTAGTATTGCTTTTGAATGACCAAGCATAATACGCTCTGCAGCATACGCGATTGTTTGTAAACCTGATGAACAGAAACGATTGACTGTTAATGCTGGCGTTGTATCTGGTAAGCCTGCTAATGCGCCAATATTACGTGCTACGTTCATGCCTTGCTCTGCCTCTGGCATCGCACAGCCTATAATTAAATCATCGATTGGTCCTGTGTAACCAGCTCGATTTAATGTTTCCTTTACTACAAGTGCACCAAAATCATCTGGACGAACTGTTGCAAGTGACCCCTTTTTCGCTTTTCCAATCGGTGTACGAGCACCTGCTACAATGACGGCTTCACGCATCATTATTATCCCCCTTTTTACTACTAGCTTTTATTAGTTACGTAATGGCTTTCCTTTTACAAGCATGTGTTGCATACGCATTTGCGATTTTGGATCAGCAACTAATTGTAAAAACGCCTCTTTTTCTAAGTTTAATAAGTATTCCTCTGTTACCTCTGTTCCGTATGGTACTAAACCACCTGCAATGACATAAGCAAGCTTTTTGGCAATTTTTAAATCGTGCTCACTAATATAGCCTGATTGGAACATGCCTTGCGCGCCTAATAGCAATGTTGCGTAGCCTGGTGCTCCAACAACTTTCACCTTGTGCTTTAACGGTGCTGTATAGCCAGCCTCGTATAATGCAAGTGCTGCTTGCTTTGCATCGTATAATTGGTGGTCTGCATTGACAGAAATACCATCTGCAAAGTTTAAGAAATTGTTTTCTCGCGCCTCTTCACCGGAAGTTGATACTTTAGCCATCGCAATTGTTTCGAATACTTTCGTTGCGATTGCTTGATAGTCGATTTCTACACCGTTTGGCAAGCCTTTTAAGAACTTTTGGTAAAGACCGATATTACCGCCACCGCCTGGGATTAACCCAACGCCAACTTCTACAAGCCCCATATACGTTTCAGCAGATGCCTGAATATGTGCTGCTGGTAAGCAAACTTCCGCACCGCCACCTAATGCCATTTGGAATGGTGCTGCAACGACAGGTTTACTGCAATATTTAATGCGGCGCATCGCTTTTTGGAACGCACTTACGACAAAGTCTAGCTCGAAAATATTGTCGTCCTGTGCTTCCATTAAAATCATGCCTAAGTTTGCACCGACACAGAAGTTTTTACCTTGGTTACCAATAACTAAGCCTTTATAGTTCGCTTCCACTTCATCGATTGCAAAGTTCAACATTTGAATAATGTCTAAGCCAATCGCATTTGATTGTGAATGGAACTCTAATAATGCAACACCATCGCCTAAATCAATTAAACTAGCACCCGTATTTGATTTAATGACACCGTGCTTTTTCTTATAGCGCTTTAAATCAATTACTTTCGAGTTTGTCGGTACTTTTTCATATTCTGTCCCATTGTAAAACGCTAAGTCACCATCGATTTCCGAGTAGAATTTGTCAAAGCCTTTTTCTAGTAAACCTTTAACGAATGCTGGTACTTCTCGACCTTCTGCTTCCATTTTCGCAACGGAATCTTTTACGCCGATTGCATCCCATGTTTCAAATGGTCCTTGTGTCCAACCGAAGCCCCATTTCATCGCATTGTCAATTGCTACGATATCATCTGCAATTTCACCATGTAACTGCGCTGAGTAAATTAATGTTGGTGCAAATACGTTCCATAATAATTCCCCTACACGGTCGTTTGCGTAAACAAGTGTTTTCACTTTATTTGCTAAGCCCTTTGCTTGCTTCGCCATTTCTAATGAAGGCGTTTTCAGTTTTTTCACTGGCTCATATTCGAATGTTTGTAAGTTTAATTCAAGAATTTCCTTGCCCTGCTTTAAGAAGAAGCCCTGACCTGACTTCGCACCTAACCAGCCATTGTCAATCATCTTTTTCACGACTGGTGATTCTGCAAATACTTGTTGCTCCTCGCCTGTTGTATTGTCATAGACGTTTTTCGCAACATGTGCAAATGTATCTAATCCCACAACATCAAGCGTACGGAATGTCGCTGATTTCGGGCGACCAATAACAGGGCCTGTAACAGAATCAACCTCACCGATTGAATAGCCACGCTCCTGCATTTCACGCATCGTCACAAGCAATCCATATGTACCGATACGGTTGGCGATAAAGTTCGGTGTATCCTTCGCGATTACAACGCCTTTACCAAGTACATCTTCACCGAATTCGCGCATAAATGCGATAACTTCTGATGCAGTTGAAGCTGCTGGAATCACTTCTAAAAGTTTTAAGTAACGCGGTGGGTTGAAGAAGTGTGTTCCTAGGAAATGCTTTTGGAAGTCCTCTGAACGCCCCTCTGCCATCGAATTAATGCTAATGCCTGATGTATTCGATGTAATAATTGTGCCTGGCTTTCTCACCGCATCAATTTTTTCATATAAGCTCTTTTTAATGTCTAAGTTTTCAACAACTACTTCGATAATCCAGTCCACATCTTTTAGCTTTTCTAAATCATCCTCAAAATTCCCCGCTGTGATTAAAGCTAAATTTTGCTTTGAAGATAATGGTGCTGGCTTTTGCTTTAATAATTTTTGCATTGCTCCTTGCGCAAAGCGATTTCGTACTGTTGGATGCTCAAGCGTTATCCCCTTCGCTTGTTCCTCCGTCGTTAATTCCTTCGGTGCGATATCCAACAATAATGTCGGAATGCCGATATTCGCTAAATGTGCCGCAATGCCTGACCCCATAACTCCTGAACCTAAAACGGCTGCTTTTTTAATGCTGTAAGCCACGAGTAATTCCCCCTTGTGCAATCTTTTGAATGAACAGTCATTCATTTTGTAGCGAAAAAAAATAGCTCACTACTAAAATAGTATTTTAAAACATCTTTTCTGTCTTTAGTGTAGTTTATTTCTTTCATTAAAGCAATATTTTTTTCACGCTATTTTCAAAAAATTGAAAAAGAGGCTTCTATTTTGAAAAGGAAGTCTATATAAAATAGGCTCGTTAAGCATTATCACAAAACATGACGAATTTTCCAAATCGGTGCAATTGATTAAGCTAAATTTCTTTCGCTACTTCATAAAAATGTGTACACTAATCATAAAGGAGTGATAATCAAATGGAACAAGTAACAACATTAGAACAATTTAACGAGCTTACTTCTACAGATCAAGCAGTCGTTATGAAATTTTTCGCAGGCTGGTGTCCAGATTGCACACGTATGGATATGTTTATCGACCCAATTATTGAGGAATACAACCAATATAAGTGGTATTCAATTAACCGCGACGACTTCCCAGAATTAGCGGAAAAATATCAAGTAATGGGCATTCCATCATTACTCATCTTTAAAAATGGCGAAAAATTAGCGCACTTACATAGTGCAAATGCTAAATCACCTGCACAAGTAACTGAGTTTTTAGACGCACAAGCATAAAAACAAGCTCCCGACAGATGGGAGCTTGTTTTTTTGTTTGGTTGAGCGAATTTAGTTAATCAATGAGCGAATTTCCTTATTCATTGATCAAATTTGCTGTTTGGTTGAGCGAATTTCGCTGTTCGATGAGCGAATCACTACTTTTGCACTAGAGAAGCCGCATGTAATACGAAGTTTTTCATCATCATTTAATTTTTCATCTCACGGAAATACTTCTGTGGCTCTTTATAAATAAATGTCGTATTTGGGATGGTTTCAGCTTTTCGTTCATAGCCACTTAATTTATTAATAATTGAAGCCAATCGATTTTCAACATTTATATTTTTAATAAAGCGAATTCCATAACCAAATACATCTCCATGTTTCTCTTCCCACCATCGCAGCTCTCCCGCAATCTCAAAATGCTCGCCCATAATATTAAATGTTACATTAAATTTCATGTCTTGATTAACGGGCAGTTTTAAGTTAGATAATATTTTGAGGCCGCCTAAGCTTATATTCTCAATTAAAATTGGTGTTTTTCCGACCGTTATTGCATGTCCATTAAATTCGGTAATTGTTAAAAAGCCTAATACTGGATATGAGAAACGATAGCGATAATATTGTCGCCTTTCTACTGTTACAGCCCTTTTATATTTGCTTTTTGGTATCACATAGCCTGTTTTTAAAATTGCCTTGAAAGTAGACTCTTTTGCAGGCTTTGAAAAAATATGCCCTTGCACATAATCGCATTCTAATTGCTTTAAAAATTCAAGCTGTTCTACAGTTTCTACACCTTCAGCAATTACTTCCATAGTCAATGATTTTGCTAAATAGATTATCGATTTAATAATCGCATCATCAATACTATTTTCTTCAAATAAATTTTGAATAAATACTTTATTTAGTTTCAAGACATTCGGTCTTATTTTTCGGATATAGTCTAATGAAGAATATCCTTTTCCAAAATCGTCAACGACAATTCGGATGCCTAGCTGTTTAAAATCTTCAATAGATTCACTAATTATGTTTTCATGTAAAAACGTACTTTGATTTATTTCAAAACGCAATAAAGCTGGATTGATATTGTACTGCTTTATTAATTGCGTGACTAAATCATAAAAGCCCTTTTTCAATAGACGCAGTGCCGGAATGCTAATGGTAATCGGCTTTAATAGGAGTTGCTCCTCTTGCCATGCTTGCATGGATTGAAGCACTTTTTCTAATAACCAATCGGTAATCGGGTTAATTAAATGGTTTTCTTCAGCTAAGGGAAGGAACTCCTCTGGCATAACAAGTCCCCAGTCTGGATGGTTCCAGCGAATATAAGCCCTTGCCCCAGTTAACAGCCCTTTTCTTGTATCAACTTGCGGTTGATAAAATACAGCAAATTGTTTTTCAGTAATTGCTTTTCTCATATCTCGCTCTAACATATATTGTTTAAACGTAGAGATATTTGTAACGTGCGATGAAAGCTCGTAATTATTCTTGCCTTTTTTCTTGGCTTCTTGTAAGGCATTATGTGCTTTTTCAAGCAGTGTTCTTTCGTCTGATGCCTCCTCAGGATAAAATGAAATCCCTATACTTGCCGTCACATTTACCTCAAATTCTTGAATTGTAAATGGCTGTCGAATATTTTTTAATATGTTCTCAGCCAAAGCTAATATATCATTTTTATTAGCATGATCTGGAACAAGCATTAAAAAATTATTATTACTCATTCGGGCAATTGCACCATTTTTAGGTGTCATATCTCTCAATCTTTGCGCTAATATTTTTAAAGCTTCGTTGCCGATTGAATAGCCCAATGAATTATTAATTAGATGGAAACGGTCAATATCAATGTTTAACATAGCAAAACGTTCTTTATTTTTCGTAAACTCGCCTAAAGTTTTTCTCATTTTTGCTTGGTTTGGCAAACCTGTTAATGCATCATATTGCGCTAAATATAGCAGCTCCTGCTCCATTTCTATTTCTCTCGTAATATCGAGCACCAGCCCAAATACATTCGTTACGTCACCCTGTTGATTAAAGCGAGGTATGATTTGTTCCAGCAGCCATTTTTTATCGCCATTTAGACAAGTAATTGCATAAATTTCTTGCACCTTCTCGCCTGCAACGACACGTGCCTTCGCTTTATTCATCGTATCGATATAATCTTCATTCACAAGCTCAAACCAAGCTTGATCATTTACATAAAGCGTTTTTGTTGGAAGGCATAGTATTTCTTCCAGCCCTTTCGAAGCGTAAATGAAGGGGCCATCCATTGATTCACGCATCCAAATACCCGAAGTCAAGTGATCGAAAATATATTGATATTCATCTCGACTTTCTTTTAAGGCAATTTCAAGTTGGCGTTCAATCGTTGCATCTTTTACAACACCCATTAGTTTATAAGGTGCTCCATCTTTCTCAATAATCTCTATATGTGCCTGTATAAAGCGCACCTCATCATTGCGAATAATACGAAATTCAGTTTTATAGTTGTCTGTATACGCAAGAATTGGCACTGTCATTTCAACATCATCAGGATGCACATTTTGGAATAGATTCTCTAGTGAACGGCTGTCGACCTCTTTTAATCCTAAAATTTGAATGAGATTATCCGAGCAAATAAGCTTATTTCCTTCTATTAAATACTCCCAGCTACCTATTTGTGCAAGCTGCTGTGCATAATTCAGATGCTTGTCACTTAAAATAAGTTGCTGTTCAAGTAAATACTTCTCTAAATTGTTGCTTACTTTCACATAGACGCTTGTTATTTGGTCACCTTCTTTAATAGGTACAAATGATAGAGTAAGTGGTAACTCTTCAAGCTGCTTATTGCGAACAGTAATATCCACTTGTTCGGTCATCCCATTTAATGCACTGATAAAGCTTATTTTTAATTGCTTCCATGTTTGAGGAGAAGTAAATTTTCGAAAGTCGTTTGTGGATGTGATTTCTGTTCCAAAAAACGCTTCCATCTTCTCTCGGCTTGCTACATATAATTCTCCTTGCCGTGAAAACACAAATACAATTTCCGGATCATTTGTCACGAGTGAAGTATAAAATTGTAGTAAATCATCATGAGTTGTTTCCATCACATATGATGAGCTATGACCATCATCTTTTCTTTTAGAAAACACATTAAAGAAACGGTTTTTGTTGTTCGGCGTTTTCATACTTACATCCCTCCCTATGAGAAAGTGCACTATTATTAGTATTAATTATAGTATAAAAGAACTTTTTATTTAATGGGTATTTAGAATTATATGAATATTTTTAATAATTATCTCTGAAAAAAAGAGACGTATCTGAACAGTAACTTTAAAGCATAACCTCGGCGATAATGATGGTTATATTTTTATATTATAGGAATATTTACGTTATTGAAAGCAGGATCGCAATTTTTTTTGTGCGATAGCAACTCGCCAGATAGTATATTTAATATAGAAACAGGGCTGTACGAAAGGATTTTTCCCTTTTCGTACAGCCCCTATTTTCAAACTTTCACTCTATTTCCTAATGTTAAAACAATAATCCCTGCAAAAATCATAGTAATACCTAGCCAAGATGTCCATGCTAAATATTCGTTTAAGAAAAACGCCCCGAGTAACGCAGCCGTCAATGGCTCCGCTAAACTTAATGTTACCGCAGCAGAAGATGGCACTGCACGCAAGCCACTCAAAAATAATATATACGCAACACTCGTCGTCATAATGCCCATATATACCATTGATAGCGCATTAGATGGCGCAGCAAGCCAGCTCCAGCCGTCAGCCCATGCAAGTGGCACTAAAAATAAAGCGCACAATGTAAAGGTCATTGCGACGGCAGGCAATGTAGCCGCTTTTTCAGCTAATCGCTTGCTAACATTTGTATATAGCGCAAACATACTGCCACCACATAATGCGAGCATAACACCAAAGCTATTGACAATTGTATCGCCACCAATTACGAATAGCAAAACACAGCCTACAATCGCAAAACTCGTTGAGACCGCCCATACTTTTGTTGGTTTCACTTTCCAAAAAAGCCACTCAATAATGCCTGCAAAAATAGGTGCGCTACCAATTGTCACAACGGTCCCAATGGCTACGCCTGTATAGCGAATAGATGAGAAAAACAAGCATTGGAAAAGTGCAATTGATACTGCCGCCAATATGTTCCACTTCCAAGGCCATTTTTGCCATTGAATGCCCTTAACAAAAAGAACAAAAATTAATAATATGCCGCCTCCGATAGCCGAGCGCACGCATGCCACTGCAAATGGCGAAATATCCCCTTGTAAAAATGTTTGCGTCGTACCAGTTGTTCCCCATAAAATAGCAGCGAACAGCACTGCAACATATGGTAATAGATTCATGTTCATAGCCTCCGTTTAGTTAAAATATGATTAACGAAGGTTTGCTGGTACATCCTGTTCAAATAATGGTTTCCAAAGCATTAAGTCTCCTCCTCTCACTTCATAGATGCTTCCTCTAAAGTTTGTAAATAATAATAGGGAGTTGACCTTTCCGTATATATTTCTTGATACTGGATATCAAAAACTTCTGCACCTACCATACGCACTGTTAACAACTCTTTCAGCAATAAAGGCATCTCCATTGCATCTAAAATAGTAGTTTGCATTAATACCCCGTCCTGAACAAAGGCAATATTTGTGTTAGCCCCATCAAAAGTATACAAAGGCTCATCAGTCAAATTTGTTTGAAAAGGAGTTAGACCGTTAGTTTTGCTCAACTGCCCTCTTACAGATTGAAAATTATCGATATGTTCATTATAGTATACTAATTGATAATCGACATCTCTTAAATTGTCACCAATTTCCCCATTTATCACATGAATAGTAGCAGAACTTTCTAAAATAAAATACTGTGCTTGTGGATCATCTTTGAAAGAAGTAATTTCATAGTATCGCCCGTCTTTTTCAAGTATTACAAATACCTCTCTGTATTCAATCGTATTATTGCCTTGTTGAATAATACGCTTTTTCATGAAATGAACAATTGCATTTATATTATTTAGTTTTTGAGGTGATTGGACATTGACAGCTACAGGCTGATAGTCATCAATTTGAACAATTTGTGCTGTTGGAGCCTCCTGAGATGTTAGCCGCAACGTTTTTGGCGCTTCAAACTGTTCAAAAACAAGCCAATCCTCATATATATCTTCCAATACTTTAAATTCATTTAATCCCCATCGACCAACCTTTAAAGTATGAATATATATTTCTCCATCTGTTACGTCTTTGTGCGCTATATAAACTTGATACAAATCACCCGCGTCAAGTGACTGTACTTTAATCATTTTTAATGTTTTGAAATCAATATTTTCATACTTTAAAAATATCTCTTTATTAGATGCAGTTACATTGGTTAATGAAACTTGCTCCATTGCCTCATAATCTTGTTGTACAATGGCCTGTAAATAAGCTACTACCGCTTCAGCAGCTGGCTTAGGTAACCTTTCTGCAAATTGCTCTATATTTAGCTCATTGCCAAGCCGTATTGGCTCGCTCGCAGGAGGCAACAAATAAATGATAAAGGCTAGACAGGCGATAGTAATCAATGCAAAAACAGGCTGAATAATTGATATTAAGCGGCGTTTTTTTGGCTTCTTCAGCATTTTTTGTACTTTCTTCTCTGTCAGCCAACGCTCCTCACCGATTACCGCATCTATTCCTTTTTTAATTTGTGAATCGCTCATCATATCCACTCCCCTCTAAGCTATATTTAAGCTTTTCTCTCCCTCTACGTAGTCGCGTTTTCACTGTATTAACAGAGCAATTTAAAATTTCTGCAATCGTTTCTACTTTCATATCTTTGTAATAATAAAGCACGATGACTTCACGGTATTTGATTGGTAATGCGAGTACTGCATGACCGATTTGCTGCTGCTCGCTATTGGTTATCGCCTGCTTTTCCGCTGAGCTAGCGCCTTGAAAAATTGTTTGAATTTTCATTGTCAGTACAGTGTTTTTATAGCTCCAGCTTCGTAAATAGTCGTAGCTACGATTAATTGTCATACGATATAAATAAGTTCGGTAGCTCGCAGCGCCACGAAACTCTTGCTGCTTTTCAAAAGCCTTTAATAGCACATCCTGTACGATATCCTCCGCTATCTCCTTGCTTTTGACATATGTAAAGGCGAGCCGTAACAGCTCCTCACCATGCTCATGAATAAACTGCTCTAGCTGTGACAACGGCTATCCCTCCTTTTTCGTTTCACGTTAGACGGAGCACTTATTGATTTGGTTTCAAACTTGAAACTAACTTTTGTTTTAAACGTATAATAACTGGGGAGGGATGACAATGCGTGTGATGTTAAATAATATAGAAGGAAAGTCACAATACGATGCGAGTGTTCATCCAAACTATCAAAATTCAGCGTGTGGACCAACAACAGTGCATGTCATTTTGCAATATTTTAATATAGAAAAAGATGTGAATGCGTTATATAAACAGCTCGGCACAACAAAAATTGGTTTATTTAAATGGCGTTTAATTAAACGGCTACGCAGTATGTTGGGTACTCGTTTTACGATTCAAAGTTGCTCGCTCGCTGAAGCTTTGACACAGCTTGAACAAGAATATCCTGTCGCATTAAAATTTGACCAATATTTCAGCTGGCAATGGCGCTCAAAAAAGAAGCCTTTATTTAAATATCATTGGGTACCGTTAATTGGCTATGAACGAAAAAATGAGGAGCTTTATTTGATTATTCATGATAACGGTGGCCGAGGACGAAGCAGTCAAATACGCGCATTTCGCTATGAGGATAATAAGCATGTGTTGAGCTTTGTGAAGATTGAACAAAAATAAGGAAAGTAGCTCCTGAAAAGCCACTTTCCTTATTTTCTACGTTCATTTAAAGTTTCACCTTTAAATTGTTTGAAAATGCTTTGCAAATACTGTGTTCCGTAAGCTTGCAGCAATAATTACACCTAGTACTGCACCGATTGTACTTGATACTAAAAAGGCTGGCATGAAAAATAATGCCGTCACAGATGTCCCCATTAATATTTTAGCATATGGAACGGCGACTAATGAAGCGATCACCCCTGTACCAATGATTTCACCGATACCAGCTAGCCATGCTTTATGGCTATATTTATAAGCAATTGCTGCTAAAAAGGCACCAATCACACTGCCTGGAATCGCAAGCAACGAGCCTGTACCTGTAAAA
This sequence comes from Metasolibacillus meyeri, assembly GCF_003049505.1. GTDB lineage: Bacteria > Bacillota > Bacilli > Bacillales_A > Planococcaceae > Metasolibacillus > Metasolibacillus meyeri. The sequence goes on along the minus strand of NZ_PYWN01000040.1, from coordinate 3,577 downwards.
ATACGTACTAATGCTGTCACAAATGCGATAACAACAGCCGGCACAGGTCCTAACAATATAGCGCTTACTACATTGACTGCGTGCTGAATTGGATAAGCGCGTGCAATCCCCGTAGGAATCGATACAAACATAGAGCCTGCTACTGCAATGGCTACAAGCAATGCCATTACTGTTAATTTACGAACTGACATCAACAACACCTCTTATTCAATTGTTTCTGAGATTGCTCAGAGTTATTTGTGGATTCTTATGGTTTATTTGCGTTTTCCGCGAGATATCTGCGCTTTCTTCGGATTTATCTGCGTTTTTCTCAGGATATCTGCGCTTTCTCAGGATTTATCTGCGTTTTTCCCGAGATATCTGCGCTTTTTCAGGATTTATTTGCGCTTTTCTCAAGATATCTGCGCTTTCTCAGGGTTTATTTGCGTTTTTCCCGAGATATCTGCGCTTTTTCAGGATTTATTTGCGTTTTCCCCGGGATATCTGCGCTTTCTTCGGATTTATTTGCGTTTTTCTCAAGATATCTGCGCTTTCTCAAGATTTATCTGCGTTTTCCCTGAGATATCTGCGCTTTCTTCAGATTTATTGGCGTTTCCTCCATTCCCTTCTAATAAAAAATGCCGTACCCACTAAAATAAAGAGGGACGGCATAAAATGAGCATATATCATTTAATGTCGCCACTTCCCTACGCTAATATGAGCTAGATCAGGTTCAAAGGGTCTGCATAGTTACATATACATCTCAGCCTTTCAAAAGGCACCCCTAGTGGTACAAACAATTTTCTTCTATTATCACGATTATTCTCTTGTTCGTCAATGGTGATTTCGTAGTAACAAGCTGTGAGAGACTCCCACTGATTGAAGGTTCACTTTATAATCCTAATGAACGTGCATGACGTGTAATTAAACGCAAGCCGCGATTTTCTAATTGCGCTACGACCGTCTCGTTAAAGGTTGGCATAACTAGCTCATTCAGCTCTGCTTCAATTGCTGCATCGCAATTGATTGTTGCCAGCTGATGTGATAGCTTTAGCATCTCAACATTTTCATTAATTTTCATTCGCTGCGCAGGCTTCAGTTCATCAAGTGCGGCTAATACGCCATCAATGGAGTGGTATGTTTGAATGAGTTGCAAAGCCGTTTTTGGACCAATGCCTTTAACACCTGGATAACCATCGCTTGCATCCCCCATAAATGCCTTGACTTCTGCAAATTGCTTTGGTGTGATGCCATATTCTTCGCGAAAACGTTGTTCTGTGTAAGTATCATATTCCGTATAGCCTTTTTTCGTAAAAGCAAGCGTTGTCGCTGGATTTAGCAATTGCAATAAATCACGGTCGCCACTAATGACCGTAATATTGGCATCGCCTTTCCACTTTTCAGTCATTGAGCCGATTAAATCATCCGCCTCTAAGCCACTAATTCCAAAGTTTTTCCAACCTATTATTTCAGAGACATCCTTTGCCATATCAAATTGTGGTAGCATCTCCTCTGGTGGTGCGGGACGATTTGCTTTATAACCTTCAAATAAATCATTGCGAAATGTATGCATCCCCATATCCCAGCATACTGCTACATGCGTTGGCTTCATTAAATTTTGTGCCGTCAACACATGGCGTGCAAAGCCTTGTACACCATTTGTAGGTGTGCCATCATCCAAACGAATATATTGCTTCATCGCAGCAGAGGCAAAAAACGAGCGAAACAACAATGCCATGCCGTCGATAATTAATAAATGTGGTTTTTCCATATGTATTCCTCCATTTCACTTATTAGCATAGCATATATCGTCTATAAACATCATCAAGGCAACGCATCTATCGAAAACTTGGGATAAAATTGAAACGTGGAATAAATCCTTGAAAACGTAGAATAAACTTCGAAAAACGTGGAATAAATCCTTGAAAACGTAGAATAACATCACAAAAAGCTGCTCACATTTTCATTGAGCAGCTTCCTCTTACCTATTAAGGCATTAAATGTTGTGCAATTTTCTCTACATCTTTATTAAATACGCGGTCCTCTGTAATGCCTGCAGCGATTTCGCGAATTTCTTGCCATTTTTCACGTAGCTTTGGTGCCATTTTCTCAACATCGCGATATTCAACGGCTGTTGCTGCGCAAAATGCCTCAATCGCTAAAACACGACGTGTGTTTGCGATAATATTATACGCATGGCGTGCGCCTGTTGTTCCCATGCTTACATGATCCTCTTGGTTCGCAGAGGAAGGGATGGAGTCAACAGATGCTGGATGCGCTAATGTTTTATTTTCTGATACAAGGCTGGCTGCTGCATATTGTAAAATCATTGCGCCTGATTCTAAACCTTGGTGTGCGCTTAAGAATGCTGGTAGCCCTTCGCTTAATGCTGGATTGACTAAACGTTCAATACGGCGTTCCGAAACGTTCGCTAATTCAGAGACACCAATTTTCAAGAAGTCCATCGCGAAAGCAATTGGTTGACCGTGGAAGTTACCACCTGAAATAACGATATCCTCTTCATCAAAAATTAATGGATTATCTGTTGCTGCATTCATTTCAATTTCTAGTTTTTCCTTCACATAATTCAATACTTGCCAGCTTGCCCCGTGAATTTGTGGAATACAGCGCAATGAATATGGATCTTGCACACGCACTTCACCTTGTGATGTCATTAGCTCACTGCCTTCAAACCAATCACGCATACGTGCCGCTACATCACTTTGCTCTTTAAAGCCGCGCACCTCATGCACCGCTGGATGGAATGCATCTTTAATACCACGCAAGCTTTCCAATGTTAAACCACTAATCCATTCACTCGCATATGCCAACTTCTCTGCTTCAATGTAGTTAACAACACCTTGTGCCGTCATGGCTTGTGTACCGTTTATTAATGCAAGACCTTCCTTCGCTTGTAATACGATTGGCTCTACTTCATATTTGTCCCATACATCCTTAGCTGCCAAGACTTCGCCATCGCGTAAAACTTCACCTTCACCGATTAACGTTAATACTAAATGAGATAGTGGTGCTAAATCGCCAGATGCGCCAAGTGAGCCTTGTTGCGGAATAGCTGGATGAATTTTCTCGTTCACCATCATTGCCAAGCGTTCTAATACTTCATAACGAATACCCGAGAAACCTTTTAATAAAGCATTTAAGCGTAACACCGTCATCGCGCGTGTCACAACTTCTGGGAATAATTCACCGAAGCCACAAGCATGTGAGCGAATTAAATTAATTTGTAATGCGCCTACTTCGGCCTCTTCGATTTTTACATCGCTAAATTTCCCAAAGCCTGTATTAATACCATAAACTGTTTTATCATCACGTACAATGCGCTCTACATGCTCGCGACTTTTCAATACGCGTTGCTTTGCTGTCTCATCAATTGCAATTGTTTCACCTTTATATAAAATCGCTTTCATTTGTTCAATTGTTAATTCACTACCATTTAAATAAATCATCTTGTCATCCCTTTCAGTTTGTTTCCTCTCTCATATTATTAGCTAAAAAATAATATTTTTCTAGTCATTTTTTCAACAAATTCCTTTACTGCAATAGAGAGAAAAAGAGAATTAATATTTTAAAATAATTT
>NZ_PYWN01000296.1 GCF_003049505.1 Metasolibacillus meyeri | reverse complement strand
AAATGAAACGTTTTTCATTCACGTCTTGCTTGTTCAGTTTTCAAGGTTCATTTCGTCACTCATTTGAAGCGACTTCTCTAATTTAACATTCAAGTTTTAGTTTGTCAACACTTTTTTAAAAGTTTTTCATTTCTTAAAATCTCAAACGCTATGTCTTAGCGACATTTAATATAATACATCATATCTCTGAAATAAGTCAACGCTTTTTTAAAAAAATTTTAATTTTCACTTAGATATTTTAAAAATACAGAATAACTTCCTATATATATGTTTTAAAAAATCTATTCCCCTACAGTTAAGCA
>NZ_PYWN01000039.1 GCF_003049505.1 Metasolibacillus meyeri | reverse complement strand
TATAGACATATATAATTTATGTAGTGAGAAATAAACAATAGTTTTTTAAAAATTAAGTAAGAGGGAAACAAAATATAAAAAAATAGTAGAGTGGAAAAACCTAACTTTTTCTACTCTCAATCTCTCTTCACTTATTTTTTACAGGTATTCTTTCAAAAATTGTTACGACTCTTTTATATCGTTTTCCCGTGTCTTCTACTTCTTCTCGAAAAGCTTCTGCTACTAAAAAAGGGGCCCCTGCTTTTCCAACAGCTACAATATCACCTGGTTGAGTCGTAAATATTTAGGGATATGCTACGTATATTTTTTAAAATATAGTTTCAACAACACTCCCTTTTTACTTCTGATGTGAAATCCTGAAAGTGTATTATTCTCCTTCTCCATTACGGCATTCTCTCCAATCATCAACTTTTATTGATTTCCATAACGAATAGAATAATTCTGAAGTTCTCAATTCCATTGGGCCACAATCGAATATGCCTTTTCTTCCATATCTGACTCCTCATCTTCTAGTTGAATCAAATCATCGTGGTCAACATCATCTAAATTCAACTGTCTATGCACTTCCTTCAACAAACCGCCATAGGAAATCATACGCTTTCGATGTCAGATAATCTGAATCTTTCACAGCGTATTTCGCTGTTTGAATCGCAGTAATCTCTTTTTCCTTATCTCCCTCGCTCACGGAAAAAACTTTGTTCCGCTGAATAATCTACAACCTGTTAGTGTATTACGTTACTATGAAAAAAATAAAATATACTAATACATGATTTAATTAATTAGACTACTTTAATCGCAACGAATAAAATAAATAATACACTGCTCAAATAAAAGATTCCTCCAATTAAACTATGAGTTCTTTTATATTCTCTCGACCCCAATATAAAAATAATTAAAGCCATAAAAATCAATAAAAAAGGGATTGATTGGTTATTTTTTGTGAACATACCATAAATACTAATTGCCATAACAAGAATTACAAAAATTATTTGAAATAACATTAAAATATCAAACTTTTTTTCAATTTTATACCTCCCAGTGATAATCTATCGCTAATTTCTTCCAATAAAATCACTCTTAAACAACCATAACATTTTTTATACACTGATTCAAAGCTTTCTTTCAGAAGCAAAGCTATAATGAATGTGAAGTAATTATGCAGGAAATTTCACAGCAACAGGATATGTCACTAAGTATTTTATACAATCAGGAGCTTGCCTATATATTGTGGAAAAAGGGCCTTTATGCGGAGGCACTACAGCATGTAGAAAAATACGATATCCCCTCATATGTTGTTCATCCTCTTGAACGAGCGGCTGGCTATGAGATTTTGGCAATATGTGCCCATTGCTATTATCATATAGGTAATGAAGAACAAGCCTTTGAGGATATTGTCTACAGTAAGCAGCATGTAAAGCATTTGCCTAACTCAACATATAAAAGTTTAGTTTATAGTATTTATAATGCTATATTTAAGAAAAATTAGAGGGTAAAGGGGTATTTCCATATAATTATTTTAATCAAAATCCATTACAACGTATTGTACAGCCTGAAGAACTAGCCAAAATCGTACTGTTCTTAGCATCTGATGAATCTAGCTACTCTACGGGCTCTGAATTCGTCATTGATGGCGGTATTTCTGCACGTTAATTTAGGGTTGCTGGATGATTCCAGCAGCCCTCTTTTATTTTCAATAGCCGATAAATATGTTATCTTTTTGCAAGACACAGTTTTGAAAGAGAGGCTATTTATTCATGAAGCAAGACAATTTTTGGCTTGATTTACCAAAGCCATTTTTTATATTAGCACCGATGGAAGAAGTAACAGATGTTGTATTCCGCCATGTAATTGCTGAAGCAGGGCGTCCAGATGTATTTTTTACCGAGTTCACGAACTCAGCAAGTTATTGTCATCCAGAGGGCGTTGATAGCTTACGCGGTCGTTTAGCTTTTACAGAGGACGAACAGCCAATCGTTGCACATATTTGGGGAGATAACCCTGAGCATTTCCGACAAATGAGTATCGGTATGAAAGAGCGTGGCTTTAAAGGCATCGATATTAATATGGGCTGCCCTGTCGACAACGTCGCAGAAAGAGGAAAAGGGGCTGGTCTAATCCTTCACCCTGAACTGGCAGCCGACATTATTCAAGCAGCCAAAGCGGGTGGATTGCCTGTGAGCGTTAAAACAAGGCTCGGTTTTACAGAGTTAAACGAATGGCGTGAATGGCTGACACACCTACTAAAACAAGGGATTGCCAACCTGTCAATCCACCTTCGTACACGCAAAGAAATGAGTAAGGTACCTGCGCATTGGGAACTTATTGCAGATATCAAAAAATTACGCGATGAAATAGCTCCTGACACATTGCTGACGATTAATGGAGATATTCCTGACCGCGCAACAGGGCTTAAGTTAGCCGAGCAATATGGTATTGACGGTGTGATGATTGGGCGAGGTGTCTTTACGAATCCATATGCTTTTGAAAAGGAGCCGCAGGAACATAGCGCTGAAGAATACTTGCGTTTACTCAGCCTACACCTCGATTTGTATGACCATTATTCAAAGGAGTTCGAGACGCGCTCATTTAGAGCGTTGCAACGATTCTTTAAAATCTATGTGCGTGGCTTTAAAGGCGCAAGCCATTTAAGAAACGAGCTGATGAATGTGAACTCAACTGATGAAGCACGTGAACTATTGCAAATCTTTGCAAATAAAAGTAACGAAGAATAAATTAAAGGGCATGCAGAAAGTTGTATTATAGCTTTCTGCATGCCCTTTGTCACTATTCTATTTTTTGCAATACTCAGCTAGTTATGCTCTGGTCATATTGTCATTTGGACTGAACTGCCTTGCTGTGCTAGTGTACTTACATACGGTGCATACTAAGCATTTTCAGACATATCTTCAAAGGATGTGGTGCCCTCAGTAACACTATAATTTCGGCAGCCTACGCCCTTGTTAAAGCCTATTTCGGATTAAATTTACCTTCACTACATAATAAACATATTCTACTGGTACATCAGTAAATTCGGTTGCCTCCCTTTGCTCTGTTAGCAAGCCTAATCTCGAAATTATCACAACGCTGGATTGGTATAAAGGAATTACAAATATTACAGCAAAAGAAAAAAGACAAGTCCTTTTAAAACTTGCCTTCTTTCATCGATTTCTCATGCTGCAACAGCCATTCTTTTCTCCATAAACCACCAGCATAGCCCGTTAATTTTCCATTAGAGCCGATAATTCGATGGCATGGTACAACAATGCTTAGCTTATTTTTTCCATTTGCACTACCAACTGCCCTAACTGCTTTTTCATTCGCAATAGTTAGAGCAATATCCTTATAAGATACCGTTTCAGCATAAGGAATTTCAGTTAAAGCCTGCCAAACTGTCTTTTGAAAGTCAGTCCCTTCAAATTGATAGGAGAATGTAAATTCTTGGCGAATCCCTTTAAAATATTCATTAAGCTGGTTATAGCAATCTGTTAAAATCTGGGGCACTTCAACCTGTAGTGTATTTTCTTGTTCCACAAACAGTATTGAAACAATCGCTTTCTCTGTTCCCATTATTTCAATCGTGCCGAGCGGTGATTCATAGTACAATTTATATTTTTTCTCCATATAGTGACCTCCAAAGATAAAAGGTTGCGTATGCCTGCCAGCCTTGCCAATTAACTGCGTATGCTTCTATTTCATTGATTGTTGGTTTACTCTCAAGATTTAATAATTCCTTTAAAGCGTTATGCAAACCAACATCTGTTATTGGAAAAGCAGTTCTTTGATGCAAGCAACGCATCATCACATAATTTGCTGTCCATGCTCCAATGCCTCGTATTTCTGTTAAAGCCTTCTCTACATTTTGCATTTTTAACAACTGCGCTTTTGAAAGCTTACCATTCATTATTTCCTGCGCAATATGAATGATATATTCTGCCTTTCTTGTTGTGAATTGAAGCTGTTTTAAGTCCTCTACACATAACACTGCGATTTTTTCCACCTTGGGAAATTGCCAAAATGACTCTTCTTCAAAAAGAACACATTCCCCAAACTGTTCAATCAAGCGCTTTTTCAATGTGTAGGCAAATGTCAAATTAATTTGCTGTCCACTAATTGCCCAGACGAGTGCCTCAAATAAATCCGGAACACCAACAACTCTCAAGCCGTAATATTTCTCAACAAGTGGCTGCAACACTGCATCTTGTATTGCAAGTTGATAAAAAGCCTCTAGGTTTTGTGCTAAATCAAACCATTCCCAAATATATTGTGCTACTTTTTCACGCTGGGTAATGGTCGGATTCTCAATAAGAAACTCCACCTTTATGCAATGATTAGCCCATATAACGCTACATAAAACACCATGTATAACTTTATATATCGCATCACCCTTTATTCGATGAAGCACTTCTAGATCAGAGCGATTTAAGTAAATCAAACATTCATCAAAGCTAAACTCTTTAGGTGGCACGATTTCGATATAAGCCTCATAATTATTCCACCGCATTGTGGAGCCCCCTTCTATATTCACTAGGTGAGCAATTTTTTAAGTTACGAAACACTTTATAGAAGTTAGAGGGACTATGAAAGCCTACCTCATAGCAAATTTCTAAATTCGTTAATTTTGTGCTTTTTAAAAGGTATGTCGCCTTATCAATCCGTATTTTATCCAAATATGTGCGAGGTGTTTCAGCAGTTTCCTGTTTAAATAAACGCTCCAAATAATAGGGGCTTAAGCCTATGTGCTCTGCAATATTTTTCAATGTTATATTTTGCTTATAATGATTCACTAAAAAGGCAATAACTCTCCTAACCATTTCGTCATGTGGCGAATGCTCAACTTCAGGCTGACATCTTTTACAAGGACGAAATCCCGCTGCCTCTACGGCCTCCATATCATCATAAAATGCTACATTCACCTTTTTTGGCTTCCTTGATTTACAGGAAGGACGGCAATATATTTTCGTTGTTTTTACGGCTGTAAAAAATAATCCATCATATTTACGGTCACATGCTATAATTTTCTCCCACATTTCCTCAAATGTAAGGTTGAGTTTCATATTATCCACCGCCTTCTATAATAGTTATTTTAACAAAAAACCACTCGTCATTTCGTCCTTATTCTTGCGGTTATGGTCGATAAAAAAGCTGTGAAAAGTATGTTTCCACAGCTTTTAGCGATTATTGATATTTGTTTTTCAATTGATCGCTTCCTACCCCACCTACAACCATTAAAATAAGCGGTAAGAAGTTCATAATAAATTTAGGTACTCCTTCTAAAATCAAGATATTTGTATCAAAGAAATAATTAGACCCTATAATCACTAGCTTGGCAACTAATAAAAATACTCCTAATAAAAAGATACTATCAAAAAAACCTTTCCATTTTGGATATGCTAGCTGTTTGCTATCTTGAATTACTTTTTCTTTCAATTCCTCGTCACTCCTTAATAATTCGTCAATAGTGATGCCAAATAAATCACTTAACTCAATAATAACTTCAATGCTCGGATAATTTTTGCCCGTCTCCCATTTTGAAACAGACTGTCTGCTAACATGAATTTTTTCTGCAAGCTCTGCCTGTGACCAGCCTTTTTTCTCTCGTTCCTGCTTTAAACGTTCACTAAAAATCATGATGTTTCATCGCCCTTCCTTACCATTTTAGTATTCAAAAAGTAGCGTTAAAAGTAAAGCTAGTTCTAGGTGCATCAAGGTGCAACCTATAGTTGCTGTGTAAAAAAACCTGTAAGGATGCTATCTTCCCTACAAGTTTTATGAACAATTCATGGTGCTTAAATATAAACCATCTTATCACCAAAAACAAACCGCAGGAAACCAAATGGTCTCCTGCGGTTTATCTAGTTGAAACGCTCTGGGAAGTCCGTCATAACGACTTCTACGCCTACCTTCACCAGTTGCTTGTATTCATCCTCCGCATTGACTGTATAAATGCGCAGCGGGTAACCTGCTTTTTTAGCAGCCTCACCATATGCTGACAAGGCGTATGGTGCCTCACAATGAATGGCATTTGCGCCAATTTCCTTAGCAATCCATAGCGCATTGTCTGGCATACCAAAAATCAAGTAGCCAATCTCGATATTAGCATTTTGCATGCGTACACGCTGTAGACTGAATGGATTGAAGGAAGAAATAATAATGCGCTCCTGCAAATCATATTTGTTAATTAAGGCTAGCACCTTGTCCTCAAGTCCTACATACTGAATTTGGTCATTTTTCAACTCGATATTTAAGCGTAAATGATTGCCTTCCTTTTGCATCCAAGCTAACACCTTGTCGAGTGTTACTAAGCGTTCTCCTTCAAATTTTGAAGAAAACCAGCCTCCCGCATCAAATGTCTCTAGCTCCGCTAAAGTAAAGTTCTTCACAAAGCCTTGACCATTCGTTGTGCGGTCAATTTTTTCATCATGAATAATGATGACCTCTCCATCTTTTGTCAATTGCACATCAAGCTCAATGCCGTTGACACCGCTCTGCAACGCTTCCTCAAAAGCACGCATCGTGTTTTCTGGAAATTGACCACTCGCCCCTCGATGTGCAAAGATTGCTGGTTTATTCATATTGAACGCTCCTTTTACTTTTTTCGATTTGCTAAATCAAGTGCTTGATTTGTTTCTTGCACCGCTTTGTTCAGCGCTTCTTCAGGATTTGCCCCTTGATATAGGCTTTCCATCGCATTTACTACTTTTTGTCTTGCCTCTGGGAAAACAGAAATTAACGCTCCCTGTGTTGCAACTGTCGGCTTTGTTGCACCCAATTGATCTACCGTTACTTTTAATTGCGGGTATTTTTCCCACTCAGATTTTACAACATCTTGATTATAGGCATCTGTATTAATTGCGAAATAGCCTGTGTTAACATGCCACTGTGCCTGTACTTCGGCTGATGTTAAGTATTTCATAAACTCCCAAGCCGCTTTTTGTTGCTCTTCTGCAATACCGTTTGCCATCCATAATGACGCACCACCGATAATAACACCTTGCCATTCAGTGCCTTCTGGAACAGGTAAATAGCCTGCGCCTACTTCAAATGGAGATTGCTCAACAATGCCGCGAACACCTGCTGATGAATCAAGATACATTGCAATTTTGCCTGATTGGAATGCTGCGCGCATATCATCCCAGTTTTGCCCTGTATTATAGAATGTTCCCTCATTATACATGTCGCTAATTAAATTAAATACATTTTGACCTTCTGGGCCATTGAAGATAGCCTCTGTCGCATTACCTTGACGTCCGTTTTCTTCGTTTACAAATAAACCACCTTGTGCAGCAATTAATTCCTCAATAAACCAACCGTAATTTAAAATAGAAAAACCATATTGATCGCCTGTTGTTAATGCTTTTGCCGCCGCTTTCAATTCCTCATATGTTTTCGGTGGGTTTTCTGGATCTAAGCCCGCTTCTTTAAATGCATCTTTATTGTACATAAGAATCGGTGTCGATGAGTTAAATGGCATTGAATATTGTACGCCATCTACCGCATAGTAATTGGTAATATTTTTTTCCCATTTGCTCGTATCATAACTTTCAGCGTCGATAAACTTTTGAACAGGCTGGATTTTCCCTGTATCAATCATATATTTTGTTCCAACTTCAAATGTTTGCATAATCGTTGGCGCATCCTTCGTTCCTGCAACTGTATTAAACTTTGTAATAGCTTCCTCGTATGTTCCTTGGAAAATAGCTTTTACTGCAATTTCATCCTGTGATGCGTTGAAATTTGTTACTAGTGCATTCACAGCTTCTTCTAATTGACCGCTCATCGCATGCCAAAATACCACTTCTGTTTTGCCCTCAACTTTTGGTGCCTCTGTATTTTTCTCGCCTGTCTCTTTCTCTTTGTCACCACACGCTGCTAATACTAGCGCAAATACTGCGAACACCATAAATAAAAACAGTTTCGATTTCTTCATTTTGTTAAACACTCCTTATTATTTTATCTCACTTTAATGAGTACCTTCTACTTTACAGCGCCTCTTGTTAGACCTTCTTGCAATCGTTTTTGCCCTAAGAATAGGAGAATCAATGTTGGCAAAATGACCATGACGACGCCTGCCATGACGACACCCCATTCAGTTGCTAGCTCTTGCGCTTGCATTTGCTTTAAGCCGATTTGCACTGTGCGCATTTTCGCATCGTTTGTCACAAGCAATGGCCATAAATACATATTCCAAGCTGTTAAAAAACAGTAGATTGCTAATGTTACTAAGCTTGTTTTTGAAACTGGCAAGACGACCTTCAGTAAAAATTGCAATCTACTAACACCTGCTACTTGCGTTGCCTCATACATTTCGATTGGTATTGTTTTAAACTGCTGTCGCAATAAAAATGTCCCAAATGCCATCGCAAAAAATGGCACAGATAAGCCAAGATATGTGTCTGTCCAGCCTAATGCACGAATCGTTTGGAAGTTTGGAACCATCGTCGCCTCCCAAGGAATCATCATTGTTGAAATAAAGACCATAAACAATAAGTTTCTTCCTTTAAATTGAATAAACGTAAAGGCAAAGGCTGCTAAACAGCAAAATAAAACCTGTCCAAGCATAATCAATGTCGATACAACGAAACTATTTAATAAATAGCGCATTAACGGCACTTTTTGAACGGCATTCACATAGTTCGTCATTTCAAAGCTGCTCGGAATAACTTTTCCTTGTAGCACCTCTCCTCCTTGCATAAAGCTAATAAGGAATGCGTACAAAATTGGGAAAAACATAATGAATGCCGATAGCGTTAGCAGCACATATAATAAAATCTTTTTCCAAATGCTCATTGATAGTGCACCCTCTTTTCTCCCCATTTAAATTGCAGGATTGTTACGACAAGGATAAAGGCAAACAATAATACCGCCTGCGCACTTGCTGAGCCGATATTGAAATTCACAAAGGCATCTTTATAAATGGAGTAAACGATGACATTCGTTGATTCCATCGGTCCACCCTTTGTTAAAATATCGATTTGCCCAAACGTTTGAAACGAATTGATTAATGAAACCGTTACAATAAATAGCAGTGTCGGTGACAATAAAGGCAATGTAATTTTGCGTAATGAATAAAAATCACTTACTCCTGCAATTTTTCCACTTTCATATAAATGAGAGTCAATATTGTGCAAGCCACCGAGCAAAATCATAAAGCTAAAGCCTGTATTCATCCAAATTGTTGAAATCGCCACTGCAATTAAAGCCGTGTCAGGATTTAATAGCCATTGCATTTCCGAAAAGCCGAGCGCTTTCATCATTAGATTACTAATACCTACTGCTGGATTGTATATAAATAGCCAGATAACAGAGGAAGCAGCTACACTCATCCCCATTGTTGAGGAGAAAATTGTACGGAAAAAGCCGATTCCTTTTAGTTTTTGATTCGCTAATAAAGCTAAAAATAGTGCGATAATAATGCCTGCTGGTACTGTATACAAAACGAATAAAAAGGTTGCCTTCATACTCGTTCTAAAGGAATCTGATTGAAGTAAATTGCTATAATGCTCTAAACCAACAAATAGTTGCGCATTCCCTTGTGCATCCGTCAAAAAAAAGCTCAAATAAATCGTTTTCAACATCGGATAAAATAAAAATACAGTAAACAGTAGAATAGATGGCAATAAATACAGCATACCTTCGACAAAGCTAGGAATACCTTTTCTAGCTTTTGCCTTCTTTAAGGCTCCTTGTTCCTTTGCTGCCATCATATGATCGCCTCCATCGGTGCAAGTACTTCGCCTGTTTCAATACGTTTTTCTGTCGCAAAATCAAACAAGTGTAAATGTGCAACATCAACTTTAAAGGGAATCATTTCACCTGCTTCAAAGCCCCATTGACCTGCCCATTTTGCTGTCCATTGCTCGCCATTTAGTGAAAACATAATTAATGTTTCCGTGCCAAGTATTTCAACATGTTCAACCTTCCCAATAAATGAAGGCTTATCGCTTCCGGCTGACATAATATGCTCTGGGCGAACACCGACATAAACCTTATCGTTTGCCTTTGGTGAGGCTGGTAGCTTCCATTCATCTGTTATTTGCAGCGATTGCTTATCGAATGTCCCTTCAATCATATTCATTGGCGGTGAGCCAATAAATGTTGCAACAAATTTATTTTCAGGATAGTTATAGACATGTAGTGGATTGCCAATTTGCTGAATATCGCCACCATTTAATACCATCATACGGTCCGCCATTGTCATTGCTTCAATTTGGTCATGCGTTACGTAAATCATCGTCATACCTAATCGACGTTGGATTTGCCTTACTTCTGAGCGCATTTTCGAGCGCAGCTTTGCATCTAAGTTAGATAGTGGCTCATCCATTAAACAAATAGGTGCTTGAGAGGCGATAGCACGCCCAAGTGCTACACGCTGTCTTTGACCACCTGATAATTCACGCGGCTTGCGCTCTAATAAATGCTGCAAGCCTAACAATTCTGCCGCATCCACACAACGCTTCTTTTGCTCTTCTTTTGAAATTTTTTTGACATGCAATCCAAATGTAATATTTTGTGCAACTGTCATATGTGGAAATAGCGCATAGTTTTGAAACACCATCGAAATATTTCGTTCATCAGGTCTGCTATATGTCGCTTCCTGCCCATTCATCATTAATGTTCCATCTGTTACTTGCTCTAAACCAGCAATAATTCGAAGCAACGTACTTTTGCCACAGCCTGATGGGCCAACGATAGCAAAAAATTCGCCTTCCTTCACAGTAAAATCCATATTTTTCAATACTGTAGTTTCCGCGTTATACGCCTTCTTCAAATCCTGTACTTCAATAGCATTCATTTAAATCCTCCCTTTACTACACTCCTGCTTTATCATAGAGTATGCATATAAAGGACATGTAAATGCATTATAAGGATTTTGTAAATAAGGGGACAGTGAACCAAAAGAGGAATTGTTTAAAAAGGAAATACTTGATGCATTATCTTTGTAATATTAATAATTAAAAGCGAGTGTTTTCCTTCTTCGAAAGATTGAAAACACTCGCTTTTCAGCTTTTTTGTTGAGGTTTAAAATAGGTCATTATATATATAGCGAAACCACCTCCTGCAAGCCTTGTGAAATCTCTTGTGGCATTTCTTTTATTGTCATATCTTTCCCTAAAAAAAGGAGCCAGTTCACGGTTTCTTCTAATTCTTTTATATTATTTACGTCAATAAAAGCTTGCAATATGGCAACGGTTTGAAAAGGATTTGTAAAGGAAAGTGAAAATTTTAATGGATGATATTTTTTGAATTGCATAATTGCCTTTGGACCTAATTCAAGAATAAGATTGATTTCCTCTCGCTTATTGAGGATTTTTTTCTTATTTATTTGCTTTTTAGTCATGAAGGGTTTTATGTCTAGAAGATGGTCAACAGGAAAGATGCGTTGCCTTTCTTCCTTCAAATCAAAGCCCTCGATAAACCATAAACCTTTTTCATGATAAAGGTGCAAAAGGTAAATGGGATATTTTCCTTCATTGTTAATAAGCAACAAATAATTATTCAAAAGAATGAGCTGAATTAGCTTTTCTAGCATCGGATGTGGCAAATCCGATAGCTCAAGAAGATCCGGGTTATGCGGATTCGTTCCTTCAAAAAGTAAAATTTGATTTAAAAGCACAAGGTCATCCTGCTGCGTTTCAGATATAAGACCTAATAATTTTTCAGCTAAAGATTGTCGACTTTTTAAATAAGGGAGCTGCTGATTTCTCGTCGCCATAAAGGCAATAAAAAGCGCCTTAATTTCGTTATCAGTAAAGCGAACATTGGGTAAAATAGAATTATTCATCACGAAATATCCACCAGCTCTCCCAACCTCCGCAACAAGCGGCATCCCCATTGCTTCAATTTCCCGAATATCACGAATAGCTGTCGCACGGGAAATATTAAATTCCCTCATGATTTCAGAGATTGTAAAATGGGCGCGATTATTGATATAGCGCATCATCGTATTAATTCGTTCGGTTTTTTTCATAATAGTCTCCTAAACAGTATCATTTTTTGATACGATTTAAAGCTATTATAAACATATCAAATGAAAACACAAATCATTTGAAAAAAACAACAAAGGAAGGTCATAGACATGGGAAATTACACAATTGAAGAAAAAGAAGGCTTCATCGTTTTAGGTATAGGAGTTGAACTGAAAAGCGATTACACAGATTATGTCGGCATTAACAAGGAAAAATCAGATTTCTGGCAGGGCATCAAAGAAGATGGCACACTAGACACATTAAAGAAAATAGCAACAAATCATTATGTTTTCACTGTAAATGAAGCAGTTAATAATAAAATGATGCACTATGCTGGCGTTATGACAAACGAAACATTACCAGAAGCAACAAGAATTATCCAATTTCCTAAAGGGGAATATTTAGTTGTGAAAGGGGAGGCTGCTACATCTGAGGAGTTAAGCAATTTGCTTACTGGCATTGCCTTTGGTCAAGCATTACCAGAGGCACAAGATGTTGCCTACGTTGGCGGCCCAAATACAGCAGTTGAAATGGGTGAAAAGAACGGCTTAGTGTATGGTGAAATGTGGATTCCAGTTGTTAGAAAGTAAACAATTGTAGGGAAGGTAAATGGATATTGCCTTCCCTACAATTTTTCTAAACATATAGATGGTGAACACTTATAAGCCTCATCGACCAAATCCCCCCTTAATAACAAGCGAGAAATATAATGTGTACAACGGATGATATTAATCTTCTATTTGGTATAACTTCATCGCTTCTCTTTGTCTACCTACAAATATCAGCAATCTTACCAACTAATTCTCTCCTACTATTTACATCTACTTTCAGAAAGATTGATTTTAGATGATCCTGCACGGTATAAGCCGATATTGAAAGCTCATTTGCTATACATTTTGTTGATTTCCCCTCTAATAGTAGCTCAACTAGCTCATATTCTCGACTTGTTAAATGATAAAGAGATAACAGTATTTTTTTAGCCTCATTAGGTGAGATTCTCTCAATTAATAAAGCGATTTGAGCAGCTGGAGTGAATAGCTGACTAACGGTTAATGTCATAAAGAGATGGTTAAAGGCATATAGCACCATTTTAGAAGCGTCAGCTCCCTTATCCTGTGAACAGATTGCACGAATGGGTCTTGGCAAACGATTACTCTCAATTTGTTCTTCCTGCCTTAACCAATCTAAAAATTTTAAACCCATTTGGTTAGTTGAAATAACATTTAATGTTTGATCTAAGATGATAATGCCTGTTTCAGTAATCGTTTCGTCTACTGATTTCCTTGTTTGGAATGAGTGAGAAATAGATTCCTTTAACCGTTGAGCTATAGATGCTAAGGATTGGTTTAAAGCATCTATTTCAGCTTGGCAAAATACACCTTGTTCTTCTATTCGATATAACGTCAAAAAGCCGTAACAATGATTTTTATAAACTAAGACCGCGCGTAGCTCATCAATAAATCCATTAGGCGCTAAGATTTCCTGAAATCTTTTACTGCGTGACATATCTCCCTTTGTTGCTTCAAATATTGTCTGGCAATAGATTTTCTTCTCAAGCAATTCCGTATAACGATTTAAGTCTTCCCCATTATATTCATTTTCAAATAATTGCGGATGCAGCAACTCAATACGCTCATCCGTCAACGCGCCTGTAGATAATAATGTCTGAGGGTCAACAGTTGTAAAGCAATAAGCTTCATACGGAATTTTACGTTTTATTAGCTCTAAAATCCTTTTTCGAAAGTGATAGGAATCTTTTAATGGATGTATTTGCTGTAAAAACATATTCCATTCTCCTCTCTATTTTCATAATCCCCACATTTATGGGATAGGTTTTTCTGTTTAATTTTATTATTATAAATGAAAACTATTCTCAATTAATTATAAATGAGAATCGGAGAAAGGCAAAATGCTTGTTCTCCGTGGAGCTATACAGCTCAAAGCAAAAATAAGAATGATTGAAGGAGTTGTCTACAACAAATGAATTTAAATTGGCATAACAATCAAGTAAAGACCTATGATCAACAAATTTCTAAAAAAATTGCAGGCTACAATTTGCTATATGATTTAACAAGTCATTTGCTTTCTATACACATCCCACCTATTCAACGAATGCTTATTATTGGAGCTGGTGGAGGGCAGGAGCTAATTTCGTTCTCATCTGTCCTACCGAATTGCCACTTTACCGCACTAGATTTTTCTGAACCTATGCTAGCACGGGCAAAAGAGCGCACCCAGCAATTAAACACCCCCATCGATTTTGTACTAGCCAATTGGATGGATTATGAAGTTACAGCTCAATTTGATGCAGCAAGTTGTTTATTAGTTCTAAATTTTATTGAAGGGATTGAGGAGAAAGCAAGATTTATAAATAAAATTTATCATTCATTAAAGCCTGGTGCTGTGTTGTTTATTGCAACAATGATGAAGGATTCTGAGCAATGTATGAAACGACAACTAGCAGCTTGGAAAAATTACATGCAGCAACAAGAAATATCGTCTGAACATGCAACAAAATTTGCAGAAACTTATCAAGACGCTTATCAATTGTTACAGGAAGATGAGCTTATTTCACTCTTAACTGCCTGTGGCTTTACGTCTGTTAGCCATTACTTCCAATCATTTTTACTGGCAGGCTATATTTGTATTAAGTAATCGAAAGGAGCTTTTTATGGAACGCGATCAAATACTCGTCGTTGGGGGTTACGGTCAAGTTGGTAGCATTATTTGTCGCCAACTAACACGTATTTATCCCGGAAAAATATGCATAGCTGGTCGAGATATTGAAAAAGCTCAGCATTTAATCAATGAAAGCAATGGCTCTATTCAAGCCATCTCGCTCGATATTCACAAACCATTTGATGTTTCGATATTACAAAATGTTAAGCAAGTAATTGTATGTGTTGAGCAACAACATACTCAATTTGTGGAGGCTTGTTTTCAACAAGGAATCGATTATATTGATATATCAGCCTCTCACATGTTTTTACAGAAGATTGAGCAACTTACAGGTATGGCACAAGAACATAATGCTTCAGCCACTTTGAGCATAGGCTTGGCTCCGGGAGTGACCAATCTTCTTGCCAAGCATGTACAACAAAAATTAGGTTGTGCTGAAGAATTATCAATTTATATTATGTTAGGCTTAGGTGATTCACATGGGAAGGCTGCTATTAATTGGACAGTAAATGAGACGTTACGTAATTTTTATCGTCTGGAGGGCAATGAAAGAGTACTGGTAAAAAGTTTTATTACGGGTAAGAAAATTAACTTTGGTAAGAGCTTAGGGTGGCATACTGCTTATGATTTTAACTTTGCTGACCAACATGTACTTCAGCAAACTTTATCTATCCCTGTTGTAAAAACACAGCTATGCTTTGATTCGAATCTTATTACAAGAGCTGTACATCTTTTAAAAAAGACAAAACTTATTTATTGTATGCCAGTTCAATTATTAACTTTATTGTTTTCTCGAATCCACATAGGTCAACCAAAATTTGCTGTCAAAGTAATCGGGCGAGACCGAGATGGCAAAATAGAGGAGATACAAGTCAGTGGCAAGAAAGAAGCAAGTGCTACAGCAATGATGGCTTGCTTCATTTCTCAAAGTATGTATGAGTCAAAATATCCTACTGGTGTCCATCATATTGAACAGCTGTTTTCTTGGGAAGAAATTCATCCATTTTTAGCATCGGAAATAAGCATAAGCTGACGAAGATAGATTTAATAGAGTATGTTAACAATAAAATTGGTTCTTGTTCCTCATTCATGCCAAAGGATTTTTAAAGACCATATCTAACTTATAGAAGTTAGCGAATTCTCTCTTCATAAAAGCTGGAATAATACAAAAGAATGTGTCTGCAAATTTATTTTGAGACACATTCTTTGCAACTACCCTATTTGGAAGATATTGAATATAAACACTCTAGCTTTTGTAAAGTTTCTCCTTACTCAACAACTTACTACTTATTTTCAACTTGTCTCTCACTTAGCATGTCAACAATATCAGAGACTTGCCCTTGAAGAGAAATAGGGTCAGAGAACCAGAAACGGTAACCGTCAATTTCAAAAACCTTATTCTCTTGAACAGCAGGTAGCGTACCCCAAATCGAGTCACTAGCATAGTCATAGGATTCTGATTTAAGATCTACAGCTACAAAAATATAGTCTCCGGCATAATTTCGTAACACCTCATTGGATATTTCCATCCATGGTTGTTCAGGGTTAATTTCTTTTGCAATATTTTCTTGCATAGGTAATTGAAGCTCATTATATATGGACTTTCCTGTGTAGCCATTTCCATAGATTGTTATTGTTTTTTGGATTCCTCCAGCAAATACGGTAACTGTCTCGCCTTCTGTTATTAATTCTTGCGCTTCACTTCTTGCATCGGCAATTTGCTCGTCGAATTCCTTTTCCCAAGTAGCTGCAACTTCTTCCTTGCCAAGTATATGACCTATTTGACGAACCTCTCCTCTGACATTAGAATCGAGCGTAATTAGTACTGTAGGCGCAATTTTGGCGTAACTCTCTACATTTTTGCTATTTCCCGTAATAATCAAATCTGGCTTTAATGCAACGATTGTCTCTAGACTATCCCCAATATCCTCTATTCCATCAGTTTCTCCTTCTAGATAAGGACTTTGCATATATAGTCCCAAACTACCGATAGGCTTTATCCCAAGGGCCAGTAAATGACCGACATAGTAATCCGTAACAATTCGTTCGGGATTTGCAGGAATCTCTATATCTCCATTTGCAGTGGAAATAACACGTGTTCCCGCACTTTTATTTTCTGTATTAACTGGTTGCTTTGCTGTTGATTCTTGAGAGCCTTCCGCATTCCCATTGGTAGAGGTAGTATTACCTGCACTACTACAAGCCCCTAATAGCAATCCGAACGCAATTAGCAAACTTGCTGGAATAGCTAAATGTTTCTTAAACATAGTTGTTGATTCTCCTTTTTTAACACCGAATTGATAACGATTATCATTTTCAATATAGCATCTCAATTGTGAATCAACAATGTCATATATTTTATGATTAGATGTAATATCTTCACTCATATATCCTCGTTTACGAAATACCGATGGCGCCATTCCTGTATGCTTTTTGAATGCTTTACTAAAATAATATACATCTTGATAGCTAGTAGCAGCAGCAATCGAGCGTAAGGACATTTGTGTTTCAATCAAAAGCGTAGAAGCCCTTTTCATACGTAAATGAATCAGACAATCGATGGGACCTCTGTTCAAAATTTGCTTGAACCGATTAGAAAGATGACCAGGACTACAATTCATTGCTATAGCTAGTGAATCGAGGGTTATTGGTTCAGCATAATGCCCCAACATATATTCCATAGCCATCGTTACCAGGGCAACCGGATTAGCAGCATTTAGATGTTCCGAAGATGATTGATTTTGCTCAAGCACCTGAGCAATCCATTGATAAAATAATGCCTTCATTTGAAATCGTGCTATGGATTTCTTATCTTGGATAAGTTCAAGCATTTTTTCCAAAATATCATGTAAAATAGCAGGGTTAGAAGGGAAGATACGGGACACCAAATTAAAAGGGCAATCTATTTTAGAAGCGAGGTCGCTTCTTATATGTGCCTCGTAGGATAAAATAATGTATTCTACAGGCTCCTTTCCAGTATGCCATTCAATCCAACTGTTAGGTCCAACGTGAAATAATTGTACACCGTGTACTGAAAAAATTTGTTCATCTAATAGGAGTTGAGCACTTCCACGTCTGATAAAAATGAAGCTACTGGTAGAAAGCAAAGAAGCAGGAATTTTAGTATGGGACGACAATTTGCAATTATTAATATCGACAACCTGAATATCAGCATATTGCCAAAAACTTATAACATCCAAAATTATTACCTCCTAATGCAGTTTAAAGTGCCCCTTATCTATCTATTACTCAACTTTAGTGCTATTATAATTGATAATAGTTATCATTACCAATGAACTTTTTGAATACATTAAAGCCGATGAAATTTTATGGAAAATCAAATTTCATCGGCTTATCGCTTTATATTAGACTGTAGTACTATACAATATTTCCCTAACTCCCCCCCTGAACATGTATGACACGATCACATATTGCCTTAACGTCTTCTTGATCATGAGAAACAAACAGGCATGTTATATTTGCTTTTTGCAAAATCTGTCTCAGTTCACTACGAATAGTTGCTTTCAAATGAGCATCTAGGCTACTAAATGGTTCATCCATCAAAAGTACAGAAGGTTCGGGCGCTAGCGCTCTGGCCAGTGCAATTCGTTGTTGTTGTCCGCCACTTAGCTCATGGGGATAACGATTTGCATAGTCCTTCATTTGCACAAGCTCTAGCATTTGCTCAAGACGTGCACAACGCATCGACTTCTTGAGCTTATGAAGCCCGAATACGATATTATCAGCAATCGTCATGTTTGGAAACAAAGCATAATCCTGAAAGACCATGCCAACACCTCGTTTTTCAGGCTCAATAAAAATACGATTATCTACTATTATTTGTTCATTAATAGTGATACTTCCTCTTTCCGGCATTTCAAGCCCTGCTATTAGCCTAAGAAGCGTGCTCTTTCCACTTCCGCTTGCTCCTAGAATACCAACAATCTCTCCTTTTGACATCGTGAATGATAGCTCATTAATCACTGCTGGCTGTCTTCCAGCGAAACGGAAGGTTAAATGCTCTATTACTACATAAGACATAGGTTCATTTCCTTTCCGATTTAAGTATAAATAGTACAGAAACTAGTCCAATCAGTATTAGCAGCAACGATGGCAACGCAGCATCAAATACCCGTTCATCTGTTGCATATTGATAGGCTCTAGTTGATAAGGTGTTGTAGTTAAATGGTCTGAGCAGTAGGGTTAACGGTAACTCCTTGATAATTTCTACAAAGGTTAACACAAAACCGCTGAGTAGTGCCCCTTTGATTAATGGCAATTCTACTCGAAGGAAAGTAGCAAAACTGCTTCTTCCTAGTGTCCTAGACACTTCTGAATAAGCTCGTGGCAATTTCTCATAGCCCGCTTCTAACGCACTATAGCCTGTTGCCATAAAGCGAATTACGTAACCAGTTATCAGCATTACTAATGACAAACTGAGTACAAGTGCCCCTGCCTCTTTGCCCATCACTTGATAAAGCGGGGCAAGCCAATCATCTAAAGCAATGAAAACCGCCAGTACCCCGATTGCCACAATTGCTCCTGGTATTGAGTATCCTGCCGATAAAAGTCGCGTCAGAGCCTGCATAAAAGGAGAATCAAACATTCGAGCAGCTCGAGCAGCGAGAAGGGCAATCAAAAGTATGATAGCAGTACCTATAGTTGCTCCTTTTAACGTATTTACAATTAAATCAATAAAGTCAGCACGCAATACAGTACTACCATATCGAATTGACCAAGCTAGCAATTGAAGAATTGGCGCAAGGAAAGCTAGCACAAAAATTACTGTACAAAATATGGTTGCCCCCCATGCTGCAATGCCTTTTAACGGTTGTGGCTTAAGCAAGTTGCTCCTTCTCGTTGTACTTCCATATCTTCTGTTGCGTCGTAGTAGACGCTCAAGTATGAAAAGACTAATAACACCAAGCATGAGCCACGCAGCTAATTTCATAGCAGATTGCACATCATACATCCCAAACCAAGTTTGAAAAATTGCTGTTGAAACGGTCTGAACGCCAAAATAATTAGCTACCCCGTAATCACCAAGCACCTCAAAAATAACTAGCATGATGCCAGCTATAATTGCAGGTCGAGCAAGTGGCAGAATCACCCTGAAAAGGACCGACAGTGGCTTATGTCCAAGCAGCCTTGCATTTTCAATAAAAGATGCACTCTGACTTTCTAAGAAGACACGTGTCAGCATGAAAATATACGGAAATAAAAACAATGTCAAAACAAAGATGGCTCCACGGTCCGACATAATCTCAATTGTGCCAGGTGGTAAGACAATGTCAAAACGATTGCGCAATGTGGATTGAATAATACCCGTATATCCCGTCATCGAGCTATAAGTATAGGCTGCTATATATGGCGGAATAGCAAGTGGCAACACAAGTGCCCATCTGTAAAAATTACGCAAAGGAAATTTATAACAGACGATGAGCCATGCAAGTAGCACTCCAATTATTCCAGCAAAAAAACTTGTAAAAAGGACTAGCTTGGCTGAACCTAAAATATAATCAACAAGCAAAAACTGTTTGACGTTTGACCAATTTTCATTGGGAGAACGAAACAATCCAGAAAGAACGTAAAAGATGGGCAGCAATACAACTACTGCCCCAATTACACTTGCTATTGTCCATCCGTTAATATGCTTCCTAGCTGATCTCAGAAGCAGATTAATTTTCATCTGCTATTTCCAACCAACCTTATTTGCAATTTCTACAGTCTTTGGATTTAATTCACCGTATTTAGCAAAATCAACGCTTTGACGTTTGAACGAGCCCCAGCTTTTCAGCAACTCTGGAAGCGTCGCCTCACTGTTGACAGGGAATTCAAAATTAGCATGTGAAATTTTTGTTTGCGCTTCTGGCGCTGTCAAAAACTCCAACAGTTGAATCGCATTTTCTTTATTTTTACTATATTTTACAAGACCTGCTCCACTAATATTGATATGTGTACCAGTCGTTTGTTGATTTGGGAAGAATACACCCACTGACTCTGCAACTTTTACTTCCTCTGCATCTTCGGAAGCTGCCAATTGCCCCACATAATAAGTATTCATAAGCGCAACATCACCTACACCTGATACAATCGCTTTCGCTTGATCGCGATCGCCACCCTCTGGTTCACGTGCTAAGTTTGCTGCAAGACCAGCTGCCCAAGCTTCCGCTTCTTCCTCACCCATAATATCTATGAATGAAGCAAGTAGGGACTGGTTGTACAAGTTCGTCGATGATCTTACTACGACTTTCCCTTTCCACTTATCCGTCGCTAAGTCCTCATAAGTAGATAAATCGCTTGGATTCACACGGTCTTTCGCATAGACGATAACGCGAGCACGGGTAGATAAACCAACCCATTGATTATCCTTATCACGTAAGTCAGCAGGAACCTGTTTATTTAAAACTTCAGATTCGATCGGCTGTAAAAGCTCCTCTACTTTTGCAGAATTCAAGATACCACCATCTACAGTTATGAATAAATCGGCAGGTGTACTCTGACCTTCACGTTTCATACGCTCAATTAATTCTGGTGCTTTCCCTTCTACTACATTTACCTTAATACCAGTTTCTTTTGTGAACATATCGTATAGCTCCTGATCCACATCATAGTGGCGAGCTGTATAAATATTAATTTCACCACCTGTTTCAGCAGGTTTAGAATCAGTTGATTGTGCAGATTCTTCTGTTTTAGCACTATCCGTATTATTTTGTGCCTCATTGCCAGAACCACACCCTGCTAGCACTACAGCAAAAACGACAAGCAAAAGTGTGAATAAGAATGAATTAGATTTGTTGAACATGTTTCTTTTTCCTCCTTGATTATAGCTGACGATAATTTTCATTCTCATTTAGATTTGAAAAATAAACTCACTTCAATTAATTGAAAATGAGAATCATTATTATCTAAGCTGTCTATAAAATATTCTAGCAGGAGAAAATGAGAAAACGCTGTGAAAAATAAATTTAATTTAATAAATAACGAAATTTTTGCCTTACCCTATTGCCACCCTACCTTCTCAAAAATTTCGGCTGCTTGTTTATGGAAATAACCGAGGTTCGCAATATCAACTGGCTGTCGCTTAAAACTTCCCCAATCCTTTAACATCTCAGGCATATCGGCTTCAACATTCACTGGAAACTCGTAACTACCTTGAGTCAGCATAGTCTGCCCC
Source organism: Metasolibacillus meyeri (assembly GCF_003049505.1). Taxonomy (GTDB): domain Bacteria; phylum Bacillota; class Bacilli; order Bacillales_A; family Planococcaceae; genus Metasolibacillus; species Metasolibacillus meyeri. The sequence continues at coordinate 4,923 of NZ_PYWN01000039.1, read as the reverse complement.
TCACGGCTTGTTAAAAACTCCGCAAGTTTTAAGGCATTATCCTTATTTGGAGCATACTTGGCCAAACCAACACCACTAATATTCACATGAGCGCCTGTTGTCTGTTGATTTGGAAATAAGACGCCTAATTGTTCCGCAATCTCTCTCTCCTCTGGGTCAGAGGAAACTGACATTTGACCAATATAATAAGTATTCATAATTGCAACGTCACCAATATTCGTAGCAATCGCCTTGGCCTGAGCTTTATCTCCTCCTTCTGGATTGCGAGAAAGATTGCGCACAATACCTGCGGCCCACTTCTCTGCTTCGGATTCTCCTGATAGCTCAATAAATGAGGCGAGCAAGGACTGATTGTACAAGCTAGATGCAGACCGAACCAACACCTTTCCTTCCCATCGCTCATTTGTCAAATCTTCATAGGTAGACAACTCACTTGGGCTTACACGATCTTTCGCATACACAATAACCCTAGAGCGGGTAGCAATTCCTACCCAATAGTTGTCTGGATCACGCCACTCAGCAGGGACATTCTGGATTAGAAGCTTCGAGGTGAGTGGTTGAAGTACTTCGCTTTGCTTTGCGAAATTAAGTACACCACCATCTACAGCGATAAACAAATCAGCAGAAGATGCCTCTCCCTCCTGTATCATTCGTTCTATAAGCTCCTCTGCTGTTCCCTTAACTTCATTCACTTGAATGCCTGTTTGTTTTGTAAATTCCTGAAAAATTTCGTTATCTATCTGATAGTGCCGTGCGGTATACACATTAACCACCTGTTGCTTGTCTTCTGAATGCTGTCCCCAGTTGTTTTTATAGAATAAATAAACTGTTAAAAATAAAATGATGGAAACTAGTAGCAAGAACCACTTCTTACCCCTCTGTTTCATTAAATTCAACCTCCTAATTATTTGTATGAAGACGACTTGTAAATGAAATAGTTACTGTTGTCCCCATCCCTTCCTTGCTTTGAAACGTTATACTGCCGTTGTAGCGATCAACTAGCCGTTTGGCAATTGCCAAACCAAGGCCTGTGCCACCTAACTTACGATTTCTTGTCTTTTCTACTCGATAGAAGCGATCCATTATATGTGGCAAATCGCTTTCAGGAATGCCTATTCCACAATCCTTAACAACAAAAACAGCATAATCTCCATGTATGGAACCTGTAACACTGATAGGAGAGCCCGCTGTAGAATATTTCATGGCATTGTCCAATAAAATCAGCATTAGTTGCTCCAAATGTCCTTCTGCAATTAACACTTCACGGTTTTTAAAGCCTGAAAAAGCTGTCTCAAATGTAAACTGAGGATGGAGTTGCTCCAATTGACTAATTATCTGGAGAATACGCAAGTCCGCTTGTAGTGTAGCCTCAATAGGTTCGTCGCTAGCCTTCTCCATTCCGGTAAGAGTAAGCAAATCTTGAACAAGTGATTTTAGACGCGTTAGCTCATAATAAGAAATATTCAAGGATTCTTCTAATATTTTAGGGTCATCCTTACCCCATTGAAGCAAAAGGGACATATGTCCATCCATAATAGCAATAGGCGTTCTCAATTCATGTGAAGCATCCTCAACAAATTGACTCTGTCGATGGAAAGAAAGCTCAACTTGATCCATCATCTTATTAAAAATTCGCATTAGAGCTGTAATTTCATCCTCTTTGTCAGGAACTATCATTCGTTCTTGTAGCCCTTTACTTTCTACATCCCTCATCGTATCAGCCATTGATTGCAGAGGTCTCAGTAATTGCCGCGCAAGTAAGCCACCTGCAAGACCACTTAAAATAACAATCCCTATGCCAGAAAGGATAAAGACACGTAATAATGCATCTGCCATCTTTTTGAATGCATCTATATTTTTGATGATTTCGATTGTTCCATTAAACGCATGAATGGTAATAGGGCTCCTCATGACAAGTAATGCATGTCCAGACTCCTCTGTAATAGTGATTTCTGTTTTTGTCCTCTGAATCGGATTCACCCATTCCTCAGGGATACCTTGTGATACAGCAATTACCTTATTTCCATGCTGATCAATAATACGAATCATTTGGTTATTCTGATTTTGCTTATCTAAATAACTACGAATTTTTGGTAACTCATCTTGAGTAAACCCTGCTTCCCTTTCCAAAATGCCATTGAGAACATCGCTCATTTTTTGTTCTACTTGCTTTTTCTCTTGATTAATCATCCAATTCTCGACAAATACATATTGCACAACATTATAGGCTATGAACAGCACAAAAATAAGAAAGCTCGCCCATAGTGTTAGCATCCACTTAATTGGCATATCAGAAAATTTTCGCTTTAAATTATACGTTGTCATACTTTCATCATATAGCCGATACCACGTAAGGTTTGGATATAGCTATCTTCTCCTGGCTTGTCAATTTTATTACGCAAATATCGAATATATACATCAACTACATTCGTATCGACTACAGTTTCAAACCCCCATACTATATCAAGGAGCATCTCTCGGCTCATGACACGATTAGCGTGCTCCATAAGCGCTGCCAATAAATCAAACTCTCGCTTGGTTAGTCCAATCTCTTCATTACCTCTTCTGACAACTCTCAAGTCCGCATTAAGAGACAAATCTCGAACTTGCAGCATAGATGACGTCGATTTAGTAGCTTCTCTTCTAAAAATAACTCTCATACGTGCCTTAAGTTCTTCAATAGAAAAGGGCTTCGGTATATAGTCATCTGCACCACAATCGAGACCAGCTACTCGGTCCTTAATACTATCTCTAGCTGTCAGCATAATAACAGGTGTTTTTTTAACTGCGCGAATTTGCCGACACACTTCCATTCCATCTATCTTCGGTAACATCAAATCTAGCAGAATAATATCCCACTCTTCGGCAAGTGCCAGATGTAGCCCTGTTGCACCGTCATATGCTAAAACCACCTCGTTCCCCTCATGTCGCAGTTCTATCTCAACAAAGCGTGAAAGATGCTGTTCATCTTCTATAAATAAAATCCTCTTCATCGCATTTGATTCCTCATTTCTAGCTTGGCTCTAGGTATATCATAGCCATTATATAGTTATTGAGAATTGCTTTCAATTAACGAATGAAGTATTGTCTATAGAAATATAATCCTTTTCACAATAATCACTCCTTGAATTTTAAGCGCTGAAGCGAATGTTTTGAAATTACTAGTTCAAAAGTAACAATTCACCCGCAAGGTACTCAGTTAAACTCGAAATAGGAGCGTGTCTGAAAAGGTGATACCTTTTCGAACAGCTCCTTCTGTACTACTAGTTACTTGTTATTATAAAATTCATAGCGTTTGGATAAGAGTTCCTCCAGCTTTTAATGTAAAATTCCTTTTTGCCTTGCTTCCTTCAACCATTGTGGAAACTCATCAAAGAGTCGATTATACAATTCTTCATCTGATACTTTATCTAAGTCATCTAGAGCAAAGAAATCTGCATTATCAATGAAGCGACCCGGTAAATCATCTAATTTTCGAAGCACACCATAATTCGCATTTCCTAGTCCAACAAATTGCCAGAAAATATTGTGCTTAGAGGCATCCGTTAAAATTTTAGCAATCTCTTTATCCTGATAAATTCCACCATCACTAAAGAATATAATATAGGCAGGCATATCCCTACTAGGCTCTTTTTTAACGTAATGTTTAATAATATCCTTCATTACAGGTGATTCATTATTGCCTGCACCTAAACCGCCGAACATTTTCGGTACAGGGTATGTGCGTTGAATATAGCCCTCAAAGTCTTGCTCTGTTACACTTTTTGCCTTCATAAACTTAGAACCGAAGAACCAAACATCTAATTCACCATTATCATCCATGCAAGCAGCAACCGCTAGCACTCGTTCAAAGGCACGCTGAATTGTGCCGCGCTGATAAAGGCCTGTCATCGAACCAGAGGCATCAAAAACAACCGCTACTCGTGCTTTTTCAGAAGCAATCTTTTTCTTCTCTAACGAAATAGCAACAGTTTTTTTCAACAAATCAATTTTTGTTAAGTTCACCTCTTGCACAGGCTCACTGTAAGGAACAGAAGGTACTTCAGGCTCTTCCACCACTACACCATACGATTCAGCTAATGGCTTTAACCCGCCATTGAACCCCCTACCAATTGCGCGGAATTTAAATTTATCTTGATGGCGATACACCTCTGCAAGCACCAATGCTCTTTCTTCCGTCGCATCATCAATTTCATAGCAAACTTCTCCTTGCGTGCTTTTTATGGTAATAGTTAAACCTTGAACTGTTGCAAATGTTGAATTCCCTTCTAATGTCGCTGTAAAAAAGCAATTTTGAATCATTGGCGAAAGCTTCTCTAGCTGAATTGTAAAAACCACACTGTTTGCATCATTCATCGTCAAGCAAACACTGCGCTCTGGCTCTGTTTCCTGATTATAAAACACCATATAATCATCTGATGGCACTTTACCATTAGCCCCTACTAAAAACGAGCTAACATCTAATACCGATGTCGAATTCCATCGCACCTCCACTGTCACCATACCACTCTCTGCAATAACTGTATTGCCACCTTTTTGTAAAGAAACCATATTAGACATATTAAAACTCCTTTATCTATTAAATTAAAGATTATATCTTTTATTAAAAATTTTATATCACTAAACAATAGGGGTAAGACCCTCCACTGATGGGAGATTCACTTTATAACTAACGCTAACATTACCTTTTAGCTAACTTAAAGCGATATTTGTCTCCACTTGAAGAACTCAAGTTATTTAAAATCCTCTTACCATAATTTCTATACAATAACGATAAAATCCTTTTAGTTTCTATATATAGAGAAAAGCCACTCTATAAAATATAAAGAGCGGCTTTTCTATGTTTATCCCGTATTAACAGGCTGTAAGACCCGATTGGTGAAACTACCAATCAGTGGGGGATGAGGAAAACCCCCACTGATT
>NZ_PYWN01000295.1 GCF_003049505.1 Metasolibacillus meyeri | reverse complement strand
TTCAGCAAATTCTTTTTGTATCGAAAGCAACGCGACAGATACAGAAAACCCCTTCCACGGTAGGGAGGGGATGAATGCCTATTTTTTTCTAGTTCAGTGGGTGTTCAAACATGCACTGAACCAAGATAAAAGCCCCAGCGGATGTCACGGATTTTGAAGAGGAGGCCTGCACGATGCAGGTCAGTTAACGTTGTCACAGGATGTGAGGCTTTTAGGTTAACTTCTACTAAGAGCGAGCTCGAAAAAAATCCGGACGCAATT
>NZ_PYWN01000294.1 GCF_003049505.1 Metasolibacillus meyeri | reverse complement strand
AGGCGTAATTGCGTCGGGATTTTGAATTGTGCTTGCACAATTGACTCCTTTCAAAATCCCTGGCATCCGCCGGAGGCTTAACTTGATTCAGCAGGGAATTTAGGACTCCCTCTGATTCCATTCCTTTTCTGGCATTCATCCTGACGCTTATGGAAGTGGAGGACTTCTGTATCTGCCACTACGCTTTCGATACAAAAAGAATTTGTCGCTGACG
>NZ_PYWN01000293.1 GCF_003049505.1 Metasolibacillus meyeri | reverse complement strand
ACTGTAAATCCGCTCCTTAGGGTTCGGCGGTTCGAATCCGTCCCCCTCCACCATTTTTGAATAGGGGCATAGTTCAACGGTAGAATAGAGGTCTCCAAAACCTTTGGTGTGGGTTCGATTCCTACTGCCCCTGCCAATAATATAAATAATAATCGTGGCGGTTGTGGCGAAGTGGTTAACGCACCTGATTGTGGTTCAGGCATTCGTGG